>JANMAD010000644.1:0-7484 GCA_031359515.1 Acidobacteriota bacterium
AACCTCGACCGCTCGGAGGTGGTTCGGCAGGGCTTGCATCACTTCGCCCTCCGGCAGCAGATGCGTTACCACAAGAAAGACCCCCTGCGTGAATCGCTTGAGCAGGTCGTGGCCGAACAGATCGCGCCCGTCCGCGAGCGCACGGAAGAGATGGCGGCGCTGCTCCGTGACCTCACTAACTTCATCGTCGAGCAGGGGCAGAACCAGCCCGCCCGCTCCACGACCGGCGCTGATGGTGCTGCGTCCCCGACTGTTGATAACAGCATGGTCGCAGCGCACACGGCGCGAATTCTTGCGGAGCATAAAGGGCTACTTGAGCAGACGTTGATGGCTGTCATGCTGGGGCTGCGGCTGCTCGTTGACTATCTAGTTGACCCCGTGCTGAGCGCGAGCGAACGGCGCGCCGGCGACGAAGTTGAGCAGCATTTGCAGGCGGCCATTCTAGGCCGCGAGCGCTGGTGTATGGCTACGCACAAAGTCTTCGCGCGGACGGGCAAGCGCATTCTGTTCGAGTCGAACTTAATGACGCAAGAGGAGTGGAAAAACCTGTTGGCCGGCTATCACGCCGAAGACCAGAAAGCGGGTGCGAGATGAGCATGTCCCGATTTGTACTGAAGCAAATTCACGTGCGCGGCGCAGGCACAAGCGATCTGACGCGCTATGTTGCCAAGAGCAAACTTGACCCGGCGCGTGAAGGCCGTAAGCCCCGCGAGTTGTTTACCCGGGCGGCGGATAATCTTACCCATTTAGAGGCGCGAGATTGGTTGAGCATTACCGGCGGCGCGCTCGAAAAACGGGATGTGCTGCACTACGTTCTCTCGTTTGAACAGGGGCGCGAGTATGAGGCTCTGGACGACAACGAAGACGAACGCGGGCGCCAAATCGTCGCCTTCATGCGGCAGGCTGTGGCTAAGGGCTTACGCGAAATCGGCATCGCGGAGATGCGGTGGGTCGCCGGAATTCACCGCAACACCGGCAACCCGCATGTTCATCTACTGCTTAACAAGAACGCAATTGAGCGCGCCACTCAAGACCTCGTCCGCTTGCCGAAACTCCCGGCTCCCGTCATCGCTCACCATACCAAAACGGCGGACGGTCGGCGCGAGTTTTCCTATGGTCTGCTCATCAACTCGTTCGCCGATCAGGTGGACGCGATGCACCGCGCTCGCGTGCGCGCTCTCCAGTTTGAGAACTCGATCCGCACAGTCCAGATCGCCCGCAATCTGCTCGCACCGGAGACGCTCCGCGTCCGCCAGCCGACCGAAGATGAGCGGCTCGTCGGGCGCTGGATGATCGCGGAGATTGAGGCCGCACGTGCGCCCAGGACGTTGGCTCTGCCCGGCCAGATGAAGACGGCTCTAACGGCACAAAGAACAGGCGAAACGCAGGCACATGGAGCGCTCATGTCTCGCCTTGGGGCGTTACGCAGCGAGGTCGCGCGCCTCGACAGCGCCGCACTCGCGCAAGGGGAGCCGACCGTTCCAGCCTTCATTGAAACGGAGCAGTTGCGTGCGATCCTCACCGACCCGCCGCGCGGCTTGACCATCCATACAGGCGGACTGAATCCGCGGTTGGAGAGAGTCCGGCAAGTGGATGCGCGCTTACAGTCGGAGCGTGACGCGCAAGGTCGTCAGCACGAACCTAACACCAAAACAATCATCCCCACACCCGATACGAAAGAACAATCCCGGCTCATTTCACCGCCCTTCCGCGTGCGCTAGTAATGTCGTCTCGCCGCAGGCGCGGGCTGGTTTGCTTTTAAGCCATGCCGGTTCGGATGAAGACCGGCTCGGCTCATATGCGAGCCTTGTTTAGCCGGCGCGGATGATAGTAGTTGTGCTATATGCCGCCCCCGCCCTCCGAGCGCCCGTGCATGAAGATTGCTTTACGTGCAAAGGACACGAGAGTAATCAATCGAACGCGACGGGGAGACCGCAGATGCCAACAGACAACCGAACGCGCGCCGCTTTGCCAAAAACACAACAGGACACGCCCGCGCCTTTTGACATACGGACAGTGCAGGACGCGCAGCATGCGTTTGCGGCCTTTTTAGACGACCGGCGGGAGCTAAAGAGCGCCGCCTCGACGTTCTTCAAACTCGGCGGCCAACTCGTAGGGCGAAGCGCCAGCCGTGCCGAGCGCGACAAACTTCTACGCGAGTTCTACGAGCGGATCGTGCGCGACCCCGCGACCGGCGGCGAGCGCACGCGGGACGAAAAGGCGCGTGCGCTGCGCTACACATTAGTCGAGATGCGCGAACGAAATTTCGTAGCTCAGGCTTCGCCGGCTGCGCGGCGCGCGCACGCGGAGATCGACAGCTTCGTGCCCGCCACGGACGACCTGCGGGCCTCTTTCACAGTGCCGGACGGCAGCTCGCGCGCCGAACATGCGAGCTTCCTCAGCAGCACAAACAGCGAAGCGCGCGACCTGTTCGAGCGCGGCGCTACCCTCTATGGCGAAACGCTCGTCATCCCGGTCGAAGGTAGCGGCACCCCTGACCCAAGCGAGCAGATTCGGCTCGGCACTTTAGTCCACGCGGCGCGTGAATTCGAGCCTCTGGTCGGCGACCGGGAAGCCAAACTGAAAGCGGTTGAGTTCGTCCAACTGGGCCGGGAGATCGCGGGTTCGACTGCCGACGGGGACACACGGCTCGTCGTCTTTCGCGCTTTCTACCAGGACATCAAACGGGACGAGAGCGGTCACTTCCGTGCTCGTGCTGAGCAAGCCGCGCAGCTTGAGAGCGTGCTGGAAAGAATGCGCGAACTGGCCCGTGCCATGCGCGCCGAAGAGTGGCAACGCGCCCCCGTTGAATTTGTCTCCTTAGACGATTGGGAAAGGGGGCTTGAGGAGCGGCAACGTGACGCCGAAAAGGAAGCCCATGGACATTTAACGTACCGGCTGGAAGAGACGCTCGAACTTGAAACGGAAGACGAAAGCTCTGCCCGAGAGCGCGACCTCGTGCTCGAACGGGCCGCAGACCGAAGCTTAGCTGCGGGCGTATCTACCGGCGTCGCATACGAACGCATCCGCCTCGACGAGTTGCCGCCGCGCGTGCCGGAAGGACTCACGCAGGATACGGAAGCGCGACTTCGTTACGAGGTGATTCCGCACCTTGATCGGCAACTCGAAGCGGGCGCGCGGCCCGCGGACATTCTGCGCGGACTGGCGGCCCAAGCCGAGGCGGACGAGCGCCGGCTTCACGAGACGGAGATCGCACACATCCTCACGACGCGAGCGCCGGAGGCCAACCAAGAACATCCGCTGACCCGCGCCGAAGAGGCTGCCGCGCTTTATACCCTGCGTGCGCTTAGAGGGTTCGACTCGGCGTCCGATCTCGCGCTCGATCAGGAGTTCGCCCGCCGTGCATTTCTGCCGCACGAGCGCGCCGCCGCCATTGACACCGTGGGCGCACGGCTGGCGCAGGATTACCGCGGCCAGGTCGCACGCTTGAACGCTTTCGCCGCGCTTGCATCAGAGCGCGAGCGGTTACTGGCAGAAGCCGAACAGTTCGGTCGGCAGCAACGCGCGACGCCCGAGTTTCAAGGTCTCCTTGAAGCCTTACGCTTACAAGAACGCGACCACAATCTTTCCGAGCAAGCGGCTCTCGTCAGGGGCAACGTCGCCAGTCTTGCTGCGCCTGAAAAGGGACGGGCTGGCGGTGATTCGACACGCTCAGCCCTGACTCCAAAGTCTGCTTTCACCAACTATCCCGAACTCGTTGGAAAATCACGCGCACCATCAGAATACACCACGCTGCGCGAGGCGAATGGACAAGCTAACAGTGGTCTCCGGCAGCAGCTCACGGCACTCCTCCTCAACCACGAAATTGAGCAGGCGCTGGCAGAAAACGAGAGGCGGATTGAAGAGTCAGCGCAATACTTTCGCGGGTTGACAGGGCACGACGTGGGCAGCGCCGGCGAAGCGCGGGCGGCTCTCTCGCCGGAACTCCGCTGGATGCGGGCCACACTTGATCTCCTGGCAGAGGAACGCGCAGAACTTAACATCGGCAGAACGCGCCCCACGGGTGAGAAGCAGATCAATCCGCTTTACGTCGGCCTCGCCGAACACCGCAACCATCGGCTGGCTGTCGAGAATATCAACGAGTACCGGGCGCTCGCGAGCGTCGCCGACAGTATAGACACGAGTGTCGTGACGTTCACGGGATTGCGCGGGCGCGAAATCACCGGCGCGTCGGCGGCGCGCGAGTTAGAACTGAACTTCGCGCGCGACTACGTGGCTTACCGGCGACTCGATGACACCACTCGGAAGCTGAATGAACACCGCCTGTTTCGTGAATATAACGCGCGTCTGGGCGGCGCTCTTTCGGCTTCCGAACTGCTCGCGACGATCAAAGAGGTTCGGCAGGATAACTACGCCCGCGCGCATCACCCTGCTCGCTACCACGACGAAGCGGACGCGACGCAAAGACGGGGCGAACAGGCGCGCCGTCCCCTGACCGAAAGAGAGATGCAGCAACTCTTCCTTGGCCTCGCGCCCGCACATTTCACCGACGAGATGCGCGCACTCCTGCTCAACTACAGCGGCACCGCGCGCGATAAGGCCGAACGCATCAGGGGACTCGAAGACGGCAAGATTGAACCTTCCGCCTCGCTCAGGTTGCTGTTCAAGGAATTTGCCAGGACACGCTCTGAAAGTCTCGGCCAGTTCGGCAGGAACATCAGAGCGTTCCTCGCCGATTACCTCAACCCTCCGGCCTCGAGTCGCTACCGTTTTTCTGTACACGACCTCTACAAACTGCGTGAAAAACTATCGCCGGCCGAACGCGATTACTTCTTCAAGGTCGTTAATGACACGAGGCAATCCGTCGTCTCCGGCGAGCATGAGAAACAGCTTGACTCGCGACAGGGACGGCTGTCCGTCTTGGGCGAGCGCGCGGAATCTCCAGGCACAAACTTGGTAGATCGCGCGACACTTGAGCGCCAACCCTTTGACGAGTTGCGAGCGCAACTGGAAGAAAGGGTAAGCAGCTATCTTGTGTCTGTAGTAAAGGAAGGTGGCGCGGAAGCCTTGGAGTCCGACCGCGAAAGTCTCATCCACGCCGTACAGGTTGCGCGCATCATCAAGGAGACAATCACGGAGAAGGGGCGCAGTTTGGAGGATTTTACACTCGATGACCAGCGGGTTGCCGCCGTCTCTGGCAAGCTCGTCGGCGAACTGCCTTACGCTCTTGCTGCCAGCCGTAACCGCGATCTCGGCCAGGATTTCAGTCTAGAACAACCAGCAGGGCGCGAGTCTGACCGAACAATACGCGAACAACAAGCAAGCGACCGGCAACTAACTGTGTCAGCCTCTGCCCGCGGCTTGGATGACGAGGTTGTAGAACAGAAAGTCAGCCTTGTGGTCGGACGGATCACGGATCAGGGTGTCAGCCGTAGCCTAGGGCAAGCCGGCCTTAACGGTCATCACACTAAGCAAAATTTAACCGCGCCTGATATTACCGCGAGCAGAGACCACCCCGCGCAGAAACATATCTTTGTTCGATAAAAGTCTCTTCGTAACGAAGGACTCATCTTCGCGGCCAGTATTTGATGATAACCGCGCCGAGAAGCGCAATCATCATTACAGCGATGTCTAGGGAGTCGAGCCGCCCTTTTGCCTGGTAGTAATGCCAAAGTGCGTTGCCAACAAAAAGGGAATATACTTCTTCTTGCTTCGTTAAATATTATATTGGCTTCACAAAGGGAGAAACATGGCCCCTGATTCTAAGAAGATCGCAAAACTTATTATTTGGGCAACGGCTTGGGCAGTTGCTCTAATCGCCTCGGCGATCTTGTTCAAAGGCAATCCGGTTAAAGACTGGATTCAGTCAGCACTTTTTATCGGAGCGATGATGTTCTGTCTCTGGCATTCCCCACGACTTGCCCGTCACCGCTGTTAGTTAAACCATCGCTTTTATTTCCAGCAACGCTTTATGACCCCTCTACCCAGCCTCGAATTGACACCTCTTAACGTTTCATTTAGCCATGTAAATAAAATGGCTCTTCACTAAACGAAATAAGCCATCGCAGGCGCAAGGGGCACGGGTGGACCAATCCCAATCTGAGAACGGCATAGGTACAACGCTCTGGTGCAATCGAAATTTCCGCCTACTGTTCGCAGCGCAGATCATCTCACTCACTGGCAGCGGCGTTACGACCGTCGGACTAGCTTTGTTCGCTTATCAACTCACGGGCGGGGCATCAGCAACGGCCGTGATCGGCAATGCACTTACACTCCGCATCCTGGCTTTTCTTTTATTCTCACAGCCCGCAGGTGTCATAGCTGACAGAATCAACCGAAAGAATATTCTTATCACGGCTGATGTGGCGCGCTTCTGCCTGCTTGCGCTCTTTCCCTTCATCACAATCGTCTGGCAGATTTACGCGCTCATCTTCGCCATTAATGCCGTGACCGCCTTTTTCACCCCGACGTTTGAGGCGAGCATTCCCGAGGTCGTCGGAGGCGAGCACTACGTCAAGGCCCTCTCGCTCTCGCGCGTCGCGGTGGACGCCGAGGCCGTCGCCGCGCCCGCGCTCGCCGGGCTACTCGTCGCGCTCTTCGGTGTGCGCTACGTCTTCTGGTTCGACGCTTTTACTTATCTCGTTTCAGCTTTGCTCGTCATGCTCGTAACCATGCCGCACGTGATGAAAGAGGCGCTGCCGTTATCAATCCGCGTCTTCCTCTCGGAGATCACACACGGCACGCGTGTGCTGCTGCGCGAGCCGTCACTCAGACAGGCGCTCACGCTCAGCTTCGCGGAAGCGACCGCCGGCGCTGCGGCTATCGTGGCGACGGTTTCTTATGTGCGCGACGTGCTCGGTCGAGGCGAGACTGCTTTCGCCTTCGTGATGGCTGGGCTTGGGCTTGGTTCATCACTCGCGGCGATCCTCTTGGGTCGGGCGACGGGGCGCTACGAGCAAGGCGTGAGAGACAAAGCTGTCCTGCATGGGCGGCGGCACGCTTGGGCGGCGCGTGCGCTCATCGTCGGAGGCGTCCTGCTCGGACTCATTTTACTGCCTGACGTATTCAAGCCGTCGCTCGTCGTATTTAGTTTTCTCTGGATTTGTAACGGCGCGGGTCAGGCTCTGATCGCCATTCCTTCATCAACGCTTCTCGCAGAGCACACGAAAGAGGACGAGAGAGGCCGTGCCTACGCCGCGCACTTCGCTTTAACGCACTTCTGCTGGCTCATCACTTACCCGGCCATCGGACACGCGGCGGCCAGGTGGGGAGCGCCTGCCACCTTCACCGCCGCGGGCGGCGTGTGTCTGCTCGTCACGGCGGCGGCGTCCGCGCTCGGGAGAGGAATGAGCGGCCCGCACTCTCATCAAAAACAAGCGACCGCATGAGGTCGGAGGATTAAGGCTTCAGACCGGTATTCGGTTAGGCGATTCTGGGAGCCGTCTTACCGCCGATATTCTCTAAGGGCTGATGGACGTGGTGTGTGGATCTGTCAACAGCAACCGGGTGGTCTTTCGGCTCTT
>JANMAD010000653.1:0-2965 GCA_031359515.1 Acidobacteriota bacterium
CCCCTGCCGCAGCCGCTCGATGGCGGCGACGATGACGGGAAACTGCGCGATCAGCCGCGTCGCTGTGCTAAGCGCGCCCGCGCGCGCTGGATCGCGCGCCAGTTCGTCGTAGTAAGCGAGGGCGGAGATGGTCGGGCGTAACGAGTCCCTCGGCTCGGCGGCGCGCGGGAACAGCCGCATGAGATCGAAGACCTGCACGGGCACTTCGTAACTTGCGCCGATGGTGCGCTTCAGTTCGTCAAGCTCCGCCTGTTGCGGCAAACGCCCGTACCAGAGCAAGTACACAACTTCCTCAAAGGTCGAGTGCGCGGCCAAGTCGTGTATGTCGTAGCCTTGATAGATCAGTTCGCCGCGCTCGCCGTCCACGTCGCCGATGGCGCTGCTCGCGGCCACGACGCCGCGCAAGCCTGCCCCGCCTGCACCCTGCGCCTGCTCTTTCACCGGCGCAGCGCCTTCCTTCGCGTTATCCATTAGTGTGTGCGTCCTCGTGTGTGCGTGATGCAGCGAAGATAACAAACCAAGTTGGCGAGTGACAAGTGAAGGCCAAAAGTTCAAAGGCCAATGTCTAACATCTGGTCAGCCTCAACTTCGAGCACTGGACTTTGAACGATGACCGGCTGGCCGCGCTCGACGCCGAGCAGTTGCGCAGCCGAAGCGCGGGCGGCGGCGATCTCAAGGAAGCCGGCGCTGCCCCAGATGGCAAAGATTTCGCGCAAGCCCAGATCGCCCTCGGCGAAGTAGCGGCGGAACGAGCGCACGTAATGCGTGCCCACCTGTATGACGACGCCGTCTGCGATTGCTTCTGCCGGCAAGTCCGCGCGCGTGATGTTCGTGACGCAGTTGCCAAAGCGATCAATGTGGATGACGGCGGCGTTGAGCGTGCCGTCGGGCGCGCGTGCGGGCGCGAGCGGAGCGAGCCGCTCGTAATCGGTTATCTGCGTGCCCAACTCTTCGGGCCGCACACCCTGCGCGAGCGCACCCGCGACCGGCGCGAAGATGTCGCGCCCATGAAAGGTACGGCTTACAGTCGCGCGGAAATATTTTTTATTCGTCAGATAAAACACGCGCGCATCGGCCGCGCGCTTGCAGACGTAGCTGAAAATGCCATTGTCCGGGCCGACGAAAAAATAATCGGTCGTTGCTACGACCAACGGCCGGCGCGCCGAGCCGACGCCCGGATCAACGACCGCGACGTGAATCGTCCCCGGCGGAAAAGCATCGTAGGCAGCGAGCAGCGTGAACGCGCCCCCGGCGATGTCGTGCGCCGCGATGTCATGCGTGAGATCAACTATCTGCGTGTGCGGGTTGACCGACAACAGCGCGCCCTTCATCGCGCCGACGAAATAATCGCGCGTACCGAAGTCGGTGAGTAGAGTAACTATCATGAAGTCAGTACCACCTGCGGTAGCGGGTGGGTCATAGTTGCGTGGCCACTACCCACCCGCTACCGCAGGTGGTACTGACCTGCTCATAGTCGCGCTCAATGTCAACTCACTATTGAATCCGCGTATCGGTCGAGGTGCGGATGACAAGCTCTGTGCCGGGTTCGAGGCGTATGTCGCCGCCGCGCGAGGTGACGACGCCCGCCGTGCCGACGCCAGCGCCGATGACTGCACCGATAGCCGCGCCCCTGCCGCCGCCCGCAATCGCGCCGATGACTGCGCCTATTCCTGCGCCCGCGCCTATCTTCGTCACATCGTCCTTCGTGCTGTTGCCGCCGCGCACGCCGCCTTCGGGGTCAACATCGCCCACGCCCGTGCCCGTCCGATGCACGACCTCTACGACCTGTCCGTTGAGATTGGCGAAGCGGCCGTCGGGCAGCCGTATCTGTTCGACAGTGAGTTGCAACTCGGACGAGCCTTTCACCTTGCCGGCCCGGCGCACACGCGCGACACGCCCGTTCACGGTCGCGCCGGCATACTGGCCCGGCTCGATGACGCGCGCGTCGAAGCGGTCGCCGCGTTGCGAGGCGTCGGTCGTCAGTCTGGTCAACAATTCGACGCGGAGTTGTGTGTCCTGCGGAATGTCTATCGTGCCGGACAAGTCGGCCGTGGCCGTGCCGCGCCGGTCGGTCGAATCGCTGCTGCCGCTACGGGGCGGCACGTTGCGCCTGCTATCGCTCGCAGACGTGCCGGCATTGCCGTTGCTACCGCCGCTATCTGGCCCACTCGTCACGCCGCGCCGCGTCAGGTTCGGCGGCACGTTTGAATCGAAGCCGCGTTGCGCGAAGCCCGCGTCGTAGCCGGTCTCAAAGCCCTGCTGATAACCGTCGCGATAATCTTCAAGCGCGCCGTAGGCGGAGACGTAGGCGCGGTCGGCGCGTTGATAATCGGCCTTGTTGTTATAGTCGCGCGCGGCGCGTTCGAGTTGATCGCGCCAGCCCGCTTGATAGCCATCCGAGTAGCCCGTGCGATAACCGCGCTCCAGCGTGCTAGTCTGCTGCGCAGTTGCGGACATGTCGGCCGTAGCCGCACGCACGTTCGTTTGTGTGAGTGGTAACGAGATGAGCGCGAGCGCCAACGCGGCGACGAGCAAGCGTGTAGGGGTCTGCATGATTCGTCTCTCCTTGCTAAGGTGTAACAGCCACAGGGCCGCAGCCTATGCGCCAACCAGCTATCAGCACAAACGCATGCTAACACTTTGCTCCGGCGGCGTCACAAACTTTTCCCTTTCTTGACGCACAGGAGGCGGCGGCCTAGACTCGCAACCGGTAAACAGCCGCGCCGCAGCATAACTTGGGAGAGCTGGCGCGAGAGCCGCGCTAACAGGCGCAGTTCAAAGCTTCGGATGGTCAGATAACGTTTGCCGGTTGTCTATAATCAGTTGTCAGTTGTTCGCTGGCAGGGATTATGGCCTAAGCTGATCTTCCACAACTGACCACGGACAACGAACAACGGACGATCTAATGCGCAGAGTTTATCTTGATAACAGCGCGACGACGCCGGTTGATCCGCGCGTCGTCGCG
>JANMAD010000662.1:0-5578 GCA_031359515.1 Acidobacteriota bacterium
CATGAAGAGAACGTCGAGGTGTATAGCAACTGCGAACAGGTTGAGTTGTTCCTCAACGGCAAATCGCTCGGCACGAAGCCGCGCCCCGGCGACGACGCGCCGCGCAACTGGAAAGTGCCGTTTGAACCCGGCACGATCAAAGCCGTCGGCACAAACGGCGGCCGCGTTGTCGCCACATACGAACTGCGCACGGCCGGACAGACCGAGAAGATCATGCTCGCGGCCGACCGCAACAGTCTCGCGCCCGCGTGGGATGATGTCGCTTATGTCACGGCCACAGTCGTTGATGCTAACGGCGTGCTCGTACCCAACGCGGGCGATCTCATCAGCTTCACAATCACAGGCCCCGGACGGATCGCGGCCGTAGATAGCGCAGACAACGCGAGCCACGAACCTTTTCAGGCGACCGCACGGCGCGCTTATCAAGGCCGTTGCTTTGCGCTGCTCAAGGCCGTTGCGCCTAAAGGCCGGCTCACGCTCGTTGCGTCAGCGCCCGGTTTGACCAGCGACTCGATCACTATCAACGCCGTCGCCACGAACGTGGCGCAGCCCGCGAAAACTCGCTGAGAGAAGTGGAGGAGAAGAATTGTTTATGCGCAGACAAAGTAGAGCAATCGCGTTGCTGTTGGCGACCGCGCTGCTCGTCTTGACCAACAACCGCGTCGCGGCTAAGACGGATTACTTCAGCAACTGGCCCGCGGGCACTTCGCCACAGGAGGTCGGCAAGCGTGTGGCCGAGAACTTTGACGCGCGCAAATTCGATTTTGAGACGAACCCGAAACGTGCGTACATCATTTATCCGGAGGTCTGCGCGTGGTATGGCTCGCTGACGGTCGCGCAACTGACCAACGATCAAGACCTCAAGGCACGTCTGATCAAAAAATTCGATCAGTTCCTGACGCCGGCGGGCGCGAAACGTATCTCGCAAGACGCGCACGTGGATTATCGCGTCTTCGGCGTCGTGCCGTTGGAGCTTTACATGCAGACGAAGGAGCGGAAGTATCTCGACATAGGTCAAAGCTTGGCCGACAAACAGTGGGCGAAGACGACGCCGGACGGCATCACGGCGGAGGCGCGTTACTGGATTGACGACATGTACATGATCACGGCCGTCGAGGTGCAAGCGTATCGCGCGACGGGCGAGGCCCAGTACATCGACCGCGCGGCGACGACGATGGCGGCCTACTTAGACAAGCTGCAACAACCTAATGGCCTATTCTATCACGCGCCTGACTCGCCGTTCTACTGGGGGCGTGGCAACGGCTGGGTTGCCGCAGGGATGGCTGAATTGCTGCGTTCGCTGCCTAAGAATCATCCCAAGCGGGCGCGCATCCTCGACGGCTACCGGAAGATGATGGCGTCGCTACTCAAGTATCAAGGCGCGGACGGCTTGTGGCGGCAACTCATTGACCGCCCGGAAGCGTGGGCTGAGACTTCGGGCACGGGCATGTTCACGTTCGCCATGGTCACCGGCGTCAAACAGGGCTGGCTTGAGCGTAAGACCTACGGGCCGGCGGCGCGCAAAGCATGGCTCGGTCTCGTCAAATTCATTGACAGCGACGCCAACGTGCGCGAAGTCTGCGTCGGGACGAACAAGGCCGGGCAAGAAGTGGGGCCCGATCTCGACAAACAATTACAGTTCTACCTCGCGCGCGCGCGCAAGACGGGCGACCTGCACGGGCAAGCGCCCGTCCTCTGGTCGGCCACAGCGCTGTTGCGTTAGGTGGTCGAGCGCATCACGCGCAAGCTGATGAAGTTGGCGCGCGGGTGCGCGCAAACGGACTTTGAGTAGAGGCTAAGATGAGAACAATCAAGCGGCTGTGCGTTATCTTCGTCGTCTTATCCGTGCCGACCGCGTGCCTGTTTGTGGCGCATGGTCAGCGCAAGCCTGCGCGAGCGGTTGCGCCGACGGCGGCGCGCATCTACGACGTGCGCGCGTTCGGTGCGAGCGGCGACGGTCGGACGCTCGACACGCAGGCCGTTAACAGAGCCATCGAAACAGCGGCCGCGGCCGGCGGCACAGTGCGTTTCCCGGCCGGCACTTACCTCTGCTTCTCGATTCATCTACGGAGCAACATCACGCTCTATCTCGATCAAGGCGCGACCATTGTCGCCGCCGAGCCGGGCGCGGGGCGCGGTCATTACGATCAGCCTGAGCCGAACGAGTGGGACATGTATCAGGATTTCGGCCACAGCCATTGGCAAAACAGTCTGATCTGGGGCATCGGCTTGGAGAATATATCCATCATCGGGCCGGGTCTGATTGATGGCACGAAGGGCTTGACCCGGCGCAGTCCGGGGCCGCGCCGGCCCGCGCAACCCGGCGATACGCCCGTCAGCATGGGCGGTGCGGCCACAGGTGTCCGGCCGCAAGCGCCGCTCGGCGAAGATGCCGATGTCAAGGTCATGGACGGACTGGGCAACAAGGCGATTGCCCTCAAGCTCTGTCGCAACGTGTTACTGCGCGACTTCTCGATCTTGAACGGCGGCCACTTCGCGCTGCTCGCGACCGGCGTGGACAATCTCATGATTGACAACCTCAAGGTGGACACCAATCGCGACGGCTTCGACATAGACGCCTGTCGCTACGTGCGCATCTCGAACTGTAGCATCAACTCCCCGAATGATGATGCGTTTACCCTCAAGAGCTCCTACGCGCTCGGCGCGGCGCGCCCGACCGAGCACGTCACCATCACGAACTGCCAGGGCACCGGCTACGACGTGGGCACTTTCCTCGCCGGCACATTCCAGCGCACCATGCGCGAGGCCCCCGACCACGATGGCCCCAATGGCCGGCTCAAGTTCGGCACGGAGTCGAACGGCGGCTATAAGAACATCACCATCACGAACTGCGTGTTCGACCACAGTCGCGGGCTGGCGCTTGAGACCGTGGACGGCGGCTTTATCGAAGACGTGACCATCACGAACATCACCATGCGCGACGTGACGACCGCGCCGCTCTTTCTGCGTCTCGGCCAACGCGCACGCGGCCCCAACAACCCGCCACCCGGCGCAATCCGCCGCGTCAATATCAGCGACATCGTCGTCTTCGACGCCGAGCCGCGCTTCGCTTCGATCATCGCGGGCATCCCCGGTCATCCCGTCGAAGACGTGCGCCTGAGCAACATCAGCATCGTCTATCGGGGCGGGGGGACGACAGCGGACGCCGCGCTTGAGCCGCCGGAGCGCGAGAAAAATTATCCGGAGCCGAGCATGTTCGGCACACTGCCGGCCTACGGTTTCTTCATCCGCCACGCACGGGGGATCACATTGAGCAATATCGAAGTCAGTTATCTGAAGGATGAGCTGCGCCCCGCCTTCGTCCTTGAGGATGTGCAGGGCGCGGACTTTTTCCGCATCAAGGCCCAGAAGGCCCAGAGCATGCCGACCTTTGCGTTGAAAAATGTCGAAGACTTCAGCGTCATGCAATCCCGGCCTGTCGCCGACACGCGCATCGAGCGCACGGAACAGAAGAAGTTTTAGATCAACATTCGATTTGCGTGTAGGGGCAGACCTACGTGTCTGACCCGGCGATACATGCAGACACGGGGCAACTCGGGGCAGACGTGGGGCAGACGCGGGGCAGACACGCAGGTCTGCCCCTACAGTGATGCGCAAACCAATGGAGGAGAGACGCGACATGATGCCCAAGACTTATGCGCGTGTGTTGATCTTGAGCTTGCTGAGCTTGACCGCCACCACATCGTTGCGCGCACAAGCGACATCCGCCACGGGCGCGAACGGACTCCCTACGTGGGTCAAAGACGTGGGCGCGCAGCACGTGCCGAAAGCGAAGCGCGTCTGCCCGGTCAATGCAAATGGCGCGCGGGGCGACGGCAGTACGAATTCGACGAAGGCGATCCAGCAAGCGATTGACACTTGCGCGCGGGCGGGCGGTGGCATGGTCACTTTCCGGCCCGGCAGCTACGTGACCGGCGCGCTCTTTCTCAAGAGCAACGTACATCTGCGCGTTGACGTGGGCGTCACGCTGCTCGGCAGTCAGGACGATGCGGACTACCCTGCAATCTGGACGCGCGTGGCCGGCATCGAGATGAAATGGCCCGCGGCCCTCGTCAACGTCAACGAACAACATAACGTCAAGCTCTCCGGCGGCGGCACGATTGACGGGCGCGGTAAGAAATGGTGGGACAGGTATTGGGCCTTGCGCAAGGTGTATGAACCGAAGGGCTTGCGTTGGGCTTCGGACTATGACGCCGAGCGCGTGCGCCTGTTGGTCGTCTGGAAATCAACGGACGTGGCGGTCGAGCAGCTCAGCCTGAAACGCGCTGGCTTCTGGACGGTGCAGGTCGTCTATTCGGATCGCGTGACGGTGGACGGGATCAAGATCAGCGACAATGAAGGCCCCAGCACCGACGGCGTAGATATAGATTCATCGAGCCACGTGCTCGTCGAGAACTGCGACATAGACAACAACGACGACGACATCTGTCTCAAGTCGGGGCGCGACGCCGATGGCTTGCGCGTGGGCCGCCCGACCGAGTACGTCGTCGTCCGCAACAACATCACACGGCGCGGCGGCGGCGTACTCTCATTCGGCAGCGAGACATCGGGCGGCATCCGCCACGTGGTCGCCTATCACAACCGGGGCATCGGCACAAAAGAAGGCATCCGCTTCAAGTCCGCCAAGACTCGCGGCGGTTATATCGAAGACGTGCTCATCCGCGACACAAGAATGGAGAACGTCCCGCTGCCCTTCACGTTCACACTGAACTGGAATCCGAGCTACAGCTACGCGACGATCCCGCCGGACGTGAAAGAGATTCCGCCGCACTGGCTCGTGCTGAGCACGCCCGTCACGCCGCCCGAACGCGGTCTCTGCGAGTTTCGCAACATCACGATTGCGGACGTGGAGATCGTCGGCGCGAAGCAAATCTTCTCGGCCAGCGGACTGCCGGAGAAACTGATCACGAATGTGCAGTGGATAAGCGTGACGGCGCAGGGCGAAGCAGCCGGTGTCATCGAGCACGCGCGCGACTGGACGATGAAGAACGTCAAGCTCCAGACGCTGGCCGGCGAAGCCGTGAAATTATCTGATTGCCACAACGTCGAACCGCCTGAGGTGGTCAGGTTAAAGACTGCTGCCAGTGGCCAACAAGATTGAGGCCGGCTAAGCACCGAGGCGACACCGGCGCAGAGGCATTAACCACGAAGCCGCACGAACCGACACGAAGCACAGCACACGCATTATAGTGGCGCTTGCTTCGTGTCGGTTCGTGCGGCTTCGTGGTTAGCTTTTTCTGTCCCTTATTTGTAAAAGTCAGAACACGACTTTGCAGAATATATTGTCCGACAACTAAGCATCAATAGCTTTACGTCGCGCCATCGAATTCAACATTACAGTGAAATTCTACTTCCTTACAATTGATAGAAGTCCCACCGTAATGCTCCTTTGAAACAAGGCACTATTCCACCAAAGAGTTATTTTGTGGAATGGTGAAAAGCAGTCATAACGTCAGAGTTCAGCTGGTCGCGCGGCCGTATACAACGTGGATTCCATCCTTCATGTTACTGATTGATGCATTGATAGCTTAACTCATCCGTGAATGTTACAACTGCG
>JANMAD010000544.1:0-6074 GCA_031359515.1 Acidobacteriota bacterium
TCTGGTAGTGGAGAAATTAGATGGGATAGTGGATACTCCGAATGAGATGGTCACTATTACCCTCAAATGTCACCACTGCGGCAGCGAACGGTTAGTGCGCGATGGGCGCACGCCCAACGGCAAACAGCGTTACTGGTGTCACGAGTGCCAGCGGAGTAGTCGTGACGACCCACAGCCCAGAGGTTATCCCGAAGCTGAAAAAGACCGCATCCTCAATGCATATGAAGAGCGCAGTAGTTTACGCGGGCTGGAGCGGGTCTTCGGCGTCTCGCGCAAAACCGTCAGCGTCTGGCTCAAAAAAAAGCGGCTCAACTCCCCGACCTGAGCACGACACTGATTGAGCCAGCACCGGATGACCCTACGGCCACAGAGTTGGAACTGGACGAACTCTGGTCGTTTGTGCGCCAGAAGAGCCGCAAGCGCTGGATTTGGATCGCGCTCTCGCGGCGCACGCGCCAAGTCGTGGCTTATGTCGTCGGCGACCGCTCGGAAGCGACTTGCCGTAAGCTCTGGCAACGCATCCCGGCAGCCTATCGCGCGGCGCACTGCTACACGGATTTCTGGGAGGCTTATCGCAACGTCATCCCGGCAGCGCAACATACGCCGTGCGGCAAAGACAGCGGCCTCACCGCTCATGTCGAGCGGTGGAACAACACACTGCGGCAACGGCTGGCGCGCTTCGTCAGAAAAACTTTGTCGTTCTCGAAGTCGGATCGGATGCACAAGATTTGTCTGCGGTTGTTCATTCATCGCTACAATCTCTCTTTGCACCCCACCTGATTTCTCCACTACCCGGAAATCAACATCGAGTTGACGCGGACATGGCGCATGCACCGCCCCGCTGTACCGTGCGCATGTGCTGCCTGCTCCGCACAGTCCGAGATGGTCGGGTTGGAAGCGGCAGTTGTCTTGCTTGATGTCAATACGCGCACGCTCTCCGACAACAGCGAAGGCAGCCAGGATTATTTCGTCGCGCACGCCGGCTCAGGCGAGGCCATCAAGATCGAATCTGCCGAAGGCCAACTCATCCTCGCCGCCGCCGTGCGCTCGTTGGAGCAGCGCTTATCGGCGGAAGCCCGTGCGGCGTTGCGTCACCCGCCCGAACCGACCGGCACACATCGCGCCCGCTTCCGTCCCAGCATGCACGCGAAGTTGCGTTGGCTCTACCACATCATCACCCATCCTAAATCCATCCGCCGCGCTCGATAAGGAGAACTAAGATGCCGCAGTCACACCATTCAACGCACGCCGCGCCGCGCCCCTTTGGTCTGCTCCTAGCCCTGCTCGTGTTAATAGGAGCCACCATCCTGATGTCAATTCCCGCGGTATCCACGGCCAGCAACTCGACGCCGGTCTGGTCAGCACCGGTCAGCCTCGGCCCTGTTATCAACTCGACGGCCAGCGATCAACAACCGGCGCTCGCGCCGGATGGCCTGAGCCTGTACTTCACCTCGAATCGTCTCCCCAGCGTCGGTGGCTTTGACCTGTACGTCTCACAGCGCGCGAGCGTTAATGACCCGTGGGGTGCGCCGGTAAACATCGGGCCGCTCAATACTGCGGCCGATGAGGGGAATCCGGCCTTTTCACGCGACGGGCGCACGCTGTTCTTTCAGAGTAAGCGGCTGCCAAGCAGCGGCGGCATAGACATCTTCGTCGCACAGCGCAACAACCCGCGTGATGATTTTGGCTGGCAACCGGCGGTGAATCTTGGCCCGGCGGTCAACTCCACTGCCGACGATAACGGCCCCGGCTACTTCGAGGACATCGCACGGGGCACTCGTCAACTCTACTTCGGCAGCAGTCGCACAGGTCTGGGCGCGGCCGACATCTATGTGAGTGAGCAACTGGCCGACGGCTCGTTCGCGCCGGCCACACTGGTGCCGGAACTGAGCAGTCCTTTGAACGAGAACGACCCTTCGCTCCGGCATGACGGGTTAGAAATAATCTTTCAATCGAACCGGACTGGCTCGAACGGTATAGCCCTAGACCTGTGGGTCGCCACGCGGGCGAGCACGCTTGCTGCTTGGTCAACGCCGGTGAATCTGGGGAGCACGATCAACACCGTGTCCGCCGAGCAAAATCCGTATCTCTCAGCCGACGGCGCGACGCTGTTTTTCGCCTCCGACCGTGCGGGCGGAGCCGGTGGGGTTGACCTTTACACCGGCACGCGCGCACTACCGATGCCGGGTTGGAACTTCACTGGGAATCTCACTACATACCGAAGGGGGCACACAGCGACATTATTGCCCAATGGGAAGGTCTTGGTTGCCGGAGGATTCCTCGATGTTGATGCGCAGAACGATACCCGCACTGCGGAGTTGTACGATCCATCCACCGGGACGTGGAGCAGCACCGGCAATCTCAACAGCGGGCGCATCGGGCATACAGCGACGCTGCTCCCAAATGGCAAGGTCTTGGTCACGGGAGACCAGTGCTTTCGGGGTTGCGACCTGAACAGGAGCGCAGAGCTCTACGACCCTGCCACGGGGACGTGGAGTTACACCGGCAACTTGAGCATAGCACGCTCGGGTCACACAGCGACGTTGCTTCAAAACGGAAAGGTCCTTGTCGCAGGAGGTTCAGTCGGCTTATTCAGTGCCTATACCAACAGTGCAGAGTTGTACGATCCGACTACCGGGACATGGAGCAGTACCGGCAGTCTCAACGTCGCCCGCCGCTCGTTCACCGCAACACTACTGCAAAATGGCAAAGTCCTGATCGCGGGCGGTTTCAACGGCTCTGTTCTAAATAGCGCGGAGTTGTATGATCCGGCAAGCGGGACATGGAGCAGTACGGGTAATCTCAACACAGCCCGATTCAATCACACGGCTACTCTATTGCCCGACGGCAAGGTTCTTGCGACTGGCTTTTTCAATGGCGGGCCAGCGGAAGCCAGCAATAGAGCAGAGCTATACGATCCAGCCACAGGCATTTGGAGCAACACCGGTAATCTCAATGAAGCCCGCGGTCTGCACACAGCAACGTTACTGCCCAGCGGTAAGGTTCTTGTCGCGGGAGGCTTGGCCGATGGCTTCAGCGAATTGAATAGTGCCGAACTCTATGACCCAGCGACAGGGACGTGGAACGAGACTGCCCTTCTGAACGAGGCCCGCGATTCGCACACTGCGACCTTGCTGCCAAATGGCAGGGTTCTGGTTGCAGCCGGTGGTCGTGATGTTTTTAGCGGATCTAACACCGCCGAGTTGTACGACCCCGGCACAACGGCGGGCGCAAACACGGTGCAGTTTAGTGCGGCCAGCTACAGCGCGAACGAAGGCACTGTCCGGGCGACGATCACAATCACGCGTGCCGGCGACACTTCAATGTCCGCGAGCGTTGACTTCACTACCATTGACGATCCGGCCGCCGTGCGTTGCGATGTCGTCAACGGCACGGCCTACGCGCGCTGCGACTACGCGACCACGCTCGACACGCTCACGTTCGCGCCGGGCGAGACGCAGCGCACGATCTCGATTCCGTTGATTGACGACGCATTCGTCGAAGGCAATGAGACAGTGCAACTCGCACTGCGTAACCCGACCGACGCGACGCTCGGCGCACAGAGTACGGCGACGCTCACGATCAACGACAACGATGCGACCGCAAGCGCGAACCCGATCTTCACGACGCCGTTCTTCGTCCGGCAACACTATCTCGACTTCCTCGCCCGTGAACCCGAAGCGGATGAGCCGTTCACCGCTATCCTGACCGGCTGCCCGAATGTCAACAACACCGACCCCAACAGCCCTTCCGCTGCGTGCGACCGGCTCAACGTCTCCGGGCAGTTCTTCGGCTCGCCGGAGTTCCAACTCAAGGGTATCTACGTGATCGTCTTCTACCGCACGGCATTCAATCGTCTGCCGGAGTATGTGGAGTTTGCTCAAGACCTGCGCGCGGTGACGGGGACGACAGCGCAAGAGACGTTTGCCAGGCGGGCGGCGTTCGCCAACTCGTTCGTCCAGCGTCCTGAGTTCGTGACCGCATACGGCGCACTGTCGAACACGAACTATGTAACGACGCTGCTGACTCGCTATCAATTAACGAGCATCACGACGCCTGAGCCAGCTACCCCGGACGGGATGGTGAAAGTCACGCTGACGAGCGCCGACCTCGTGAACAGATTGAACAACAGCACGTTGACCAGAGCGCAGGTGTTGCGTGCGATTGTGCAGTCGGATGAAGTGACTCTACAGCGCGAGGCGACGAATGCGTTCGTGGCGGCGCAGTACTACGGCTACTTGCGGCGCACGCCGGACACAGGCGGGTTCAATAGTTGGGTCAACTATCTGGCGGCGCATCCGGGCGACTTTCGTACGATGGTCAACGGCTTCGTTAACTCCGTCGAGTATCGCCTGCGCTTCGGGCCGTCGGTATAAGCGCGCAGGTGGAGACAATCGTTGCGAAGTTGGCTGAGGACATTACAGATGCTTACGTTGTCGCAAGCAAGGCGCGCACCTGTTTCATGTCCTCCCAGACTTCGCGCTTCTTCGAGGGATCGCGCAAGAGATAAGCCGGGTTGAAGGTGGGCATCAGTTGGGCGGCTTGATAGTCGTGGAACTGGCCGCGCATTTGCGAGATCGGTTTCTTGGTGCGGAGCAGGGCGCGCGTGGGCGTGTTGCCGAAGGCGATGACGACGCGCGGGCGGACGGCCGCAAGTTCACGGTGCAGGTAAGGCACAAAGAAGTTGAGGATGTCGGGCGTCAACTCATCGCCGGTCGAGATCATCTTGACGGTGTTGGTGAGATAGCAGTCGGCGCGGCGCACGTTGATGGCGGCGAGGATGCGGTTGAGCATGTCGCCCGCCGGCCCCGTGAACGGGCGACCCGTGGCCACATCGGGCGGCCCCGGCGATTCGCCGACGACCGCGACCCGCGCGCCCGGCTCGCCCTCGCCGAAGATGAAGACGCGCTCCTTGTACTGCGGCATCGCCTGCGCACGCTGCAACAGTTCGGCGTTGAGCGCGGCGAGCGTTTCGCTTGCGGCGGCCGGTTCATCGAAGAGAAATGCGTCCTGCATAGATGAATTCAAATCTAAACATGCTTCACTTGCCGAGGCTGCGACGCTCAACCTAGGTTCGCGCCACAGTCATACCCGCGCACACGCATACGACCCTTTAGCTTTACATCGTGCGGACTGACGGTCGGCTGTGGTGACGGCGCAGGCGCATCGCTTGGCATGAGCCAGAACTCACATTCGAGGTTCTCGCGATAGCCGCCGTTAATCGTTGTGATTCTCGTCGCATCTACCCCACGCCGCTTAACAAGGTAGAACTTCATGCGGGCTAAACGCGCCCGCGCCTCGTTGCGGCGACCCCGGCTGCTGCCGTAAACAATGATGTAGGCATGTTGTGCTGGGGCGGACTGTAATTCGATTGCTAGATTGTCGAGTCTGGCTAGCTCATCTTCGCACGTGATGTCGCCAAAGCGATCAAATATCTGAGTCGGAGTTACGAACGCAGTCGGGAAGTTAGGCGATGAGGCATTAGTGCTGATGGCAGGGAGCAGTAAGCACAAGCCTGCCATCAACCGATAAACCACACCGCGCACTGAAACCCCATGTGACATTGTTGCGCTCGTCACTTCGTCTGGCTCTGATTCAGATATTCGCGCACCGTCTTCATGTCCTCCCACGTCTCGCGTTTCTTCGACGGGTCGCGCAAGAGATACGCGGGGTGGAACGTGGGCATCACCTTAATGCCTTTGTAGTCCTGGAATTTGCCGCGCAGTTTGGTGATGCCTTCCTTCGTGTCGAGCAGATTCTTCATCGCGGTGTTGCCCAGCACGACGATCACCGCGGGGCGCACGATAGCGATCTCACGCAACAGAAACGGCTTGCAGACCGCCGCCTCGGCCGTCGTCGGCGTGCGATTTTGCGACGGCCGACAACGATTCACGTTGCCGATGAAAACATCTTCACGCTTCAGGCCGATGGCTTCGATGATCTTGTTGAGGAGTTGGCCGGCGCGGCCGACGAAGGGGCGTGCTTGTGCGTCTTCGTCCGCGCCCGGCGCTTCGCCGACGAACATCAGACGCGCTTTCTGGTTGCCCTCGCTG
This sequence comes from Acidobacteriota bacterium, assembly GCA_031359515.1. GTDB lineage: Bacteria > Acidobacteriota > Blastocatellia > Pyrinomonadales > Pyrinomonadaceae > QHXQ01. The sequence goes on from JANMAD010000544.1 coordinate 6,054, forward strand.
TTCACCACCTGCTTGCGCCCT
>JANMAD010000676.1:0-3754 GCA_031359515.1 Acidobacteriota bacterium
GCGGTTTCAAAGACGCGCGCAGGATACGCCAAAAGCACTCATCGCTCAACTCAAAACCATGCTATCCCAACAGGCTGCGCCTTCTTCCCGTCCGGCTTTGCGCCTTTGCGTCTTTGCGTGAGACTCAGACGCACAAAAGAAGAACCTCACGTAAAGACGCAAAGGCGCAAAGAAAAGACCGCTAAACCTTCACTCAGGCGATAGTGTGCGCGCGAACGCGCCGATGCGCGCGACCAAGTCGGGTGTGCCTGCGTGTCTCTCAATCTCCGCGACGAGGGCCGAACCGACGACGACTGCGTCCGCGTAACGTCCTACCTCAGCGACCTGCGCACGCGACGAGATGCCGAAGCCGACCGCGACCGGCAACTCGGTGATCGCGCGCACGCGCCGCACCAAACGTTCCGCCTCCATACTGACTTCCGTTTGTGCGCCTGTCACGCCTGCACGCGAGACGGCGTAGATAAAACCGCTCGCGCGGGCGGACATCATGCGCAGACGCGCGTCGGTCGAAGTGGGCGCGACGAGGAAGATCAGATCGAGTTCGTGCTGCTTGAGCATGGCGGCAAACTCTTCTGCCTCTTCAGGCGCAAGGTCTGTCACCAACAGTCCATCAACGCCCGCGCGCTGTGCCTCTACGCACAAACGCTCGTGCCCGTACCGCAACAGCGGGTTGTAATAGCTGAACAGGACGATGGGCACATCCGTCTCGCGCCGTACGTCCGCGACAACAGCCAGCACGTCCGCGACGCTCGTATCATGTTTCAACGCCCGTTCCGACGCGCGTTGAATCACCGGCCCATCGGCCATGGGATCGCTGAACGGCACGCCTAGCTCGATCACGCTCGCGCCGGCGTGGGCCAACTCGATGATCAGAGCGCGCGTCGTCACGAGATCGGGATCGCCCGCCGTGATGAACGGGATGAAGCCGCGTCGCCCGTCGCGTTTGAGTTGCGCGAACTGCGCTGCGATGCGACTCAAGCTGTCGCTCCGTCGTCTGCGCGTAAAATATCTGCGACCGTCTGCACATCTTTGTCGCCGCGCCCCGAAAGATTGACGATCATGATCTGCTCGCGCGCCATCTCGCCCGCGACGCGCAACGCATGCGCCACCGCGTGCGCCGATTCAAGCGCGGGAATAATGCCTTCCAATTCGGAGAGCAGGCGAAAGGCCGCCAGCGCGTCTGCATCCGATGCGGAGACGTACTCGACTCGGCCGGCATCGTGCAAGAATGCGTGCTCAGGGCCGATGGAAGGATAATCGAGACCCGCCGAGATCGAATGTGTCGCGGCGATCTGACCGCGCTCGTCTTGCAGCACGTAGCTCATCGTGCCTTGCAGCACGCCGGGATGGCCGCCGCCCCCTGTGTTGAAGCGCGCCGCGTGGTCGCCCAACGCGCCGCCGCGCCCGCCGGCTTCGACACCGATCATGCGCACGCCTTCATCAGCGAGAAACGGATGGAACAAACCGATTGAGTTCGACCCGCCGCCGACGCACGCGACGAGCGTATCGGGCAAGCGCCCTTCCCTCTCCAACATCTGCGCCCGCGCTTCGCGCCCGATGACGCTCTGAAAATCGCGCACCATCAGTGGATACGGATGCGGCCCCAGTGCGCTGCCGAGCAGGTAATAAGTGTCTGCGACGTTCGTTACCCAATCGCGCAACGCCTCGTTGATCGCGTCCTTGAGCGTGCGCGCTCCGGCATCTATTTCGCGCACCTCCGCGCCGAGCAATTGCATACGAAAGACGTTGAGGCGCTGGCGGCGCACGTCCTCCGCGCCCATATAGACGATGCACGGCAAGCCGAATAATGCGCAGACGGTAGCGGTAGCAACGCCGTGCTGCCCCGCGCCCGTCTCGGCGATGATGCGCTGCTTGCCCATGCGTCGGGCGAGCAGGACTTGACCGAGCGCGTTATTGATCTTGTGCGAGCCTGTGTGCGAGAGGTCTTCGCGTTTGAGATAAATGCGCGCCCCGCCCGCCTGAGCAGTTAAACGCGCGGCGTGGCCGAGCGGCGTTGGCCGGCCCGAATAATCGCGCAGCAGTTGATTGAGCTCGGCTTGAAAAGATTCGTCAACACGCGCCGCTGCATATGCGGCCGTCAACTCTTCGAGCGGGGCCATCAAGGTTTCCGGCACGAAGCGCCCGCCGTAAGGGCCCCAATGCCCGCGCGCATCGGGCCGGTCAATAAATTGATTCGACATTGGCCGTGATTATAACACCGGCCTTTATGGTTGGCTGAATGGCGCGGCAGATGTAACGCAGTTGCGACCGGCGTCCTTGGCCCTGTACAGCGCGGCATCACTGGCGGCATAAAGAGTGCGTTCCGTGATTGCGTGTGCGGGACATGTGGCGACTCCAATGCTGATCGTCACCGTGCCAACCGGTTCGATGGCCGTGCCGCAAACCGCCTGCCGCAGTCGTTCGGCCGCCGCTTGCGCGCTCGCTTCCGTCGCGCCCGCGAGCAACAACGCAAACTCTTCGCCGCCGAGCCGTGCGGCCGTGTCGTTATCGCGCGAGAGGGCCACGAGCGCATCAGCCACGTGCCGGATGGCGACATCACCCGCCGAGTGGCCGTGCGCGTCGTTGATCTGTTTCATGTGATCAATATCTACGAGCAACAACGCGCACCGAGTCTGGTAACGTCGCCAGCGTTCCAGTTCGTTGCCGAGCGCGATTCGGAAACGTCGCCGGTTCGCCAGTCCGGTCAAATAATCGCGGTCAGCTTCGGCGCGCAAGCTGTCCATCGTTTGCTTGAGTTTGACCAGTTGCTCCGTGCGTACGATGAGCAGTGATAGATCGCGGGGGACTTGGATGTAATCGTAGGCCCGTGCGCGCAACGCATGCTCGCGTCGCGCGGCGGTGGCCTCATCCGCACCAATGAAGATGAACGGCACACCATCATGCGCCTTGATCATCAACCCCGCTAGTTCGTCTGCCCTGATGCCGCTGAGTTGCACGTCTATCAGCACGACGTGCGGCCGCGTGCTGCGCAGACGCACCAGCGCGCCCATGCCGCCCGCGACGCCAACCATAAGGAAGCCCGCCGCCTCCAACGCCGCCTGATAGGACTGCGTCGGTGCGTCCGTGACGAGCAAGACGCGCCCTTGATCGCGGCCCGTCGTCTCCTTATTTCCTGTGGCGTGCGCGGGGGCGCTCATCTATTTATGTAAACTCTTGCTCAACGTTATCGGTTTTGACGGAGTTAACACCGTGAGGCGCTGAACAAGGGAGTTCGGGTATCAGCCCGGACAGATCGTTTGCGGCAACATCAGAATCCAGCGCCGTTAGCTTACTCGATCAGACCGGCGGGCCGTCAAGTTTTTTCTCCGCCGCGCGCACGGCCGCAATAAACGCGTGCAACTGCGCAACATCTTTCTTACCAGGCGCAGACTCGACACCGCTACACACATCAACCGCGTAAGGTTGTACCGCCGCGATGGCCGCGCCGACATTCTCCGCCGTCAGCCCGCCCGCAAGGAAGAGATGTGCGACAAGTTCGCGCGTCTGGCGTGCGTGTGCCCAATCAAACACCAGCCCGGTGCCGCCGTGCGCGTGCGGGCTATATGCATCCAACAGAATGGCGTGCGTGCGAAAGCGCGTCGCCTGTGCAGGCAGATAATCATCGCTCACGCGCAGAGCTTTGATCACCGGATAGCTCAATACCGCTGCACAGTAATCCGGCGACTCGTCGCCATGCAATTGCACCGACGCGACACCTGCTTCGTCCGCCATGCGCGCGACGGTCAACGGCTCA
>JANMAD010000547.1:0-3981 GCA_031359515.1 Acidobacteriota bacterium
CGCGGCGGGCTGCCGGGCATCGAGATTCCGTTGCCGCACATACTCGGCAACGACATCGCGGGGGTGGTGCGCGAAGCGGGCGCGGTCGTTGACTGGGTGCGGGCGGGCGATGAAGTGATGTTGCAGCCGGGCGTGTCGTGCGGGCATTGCGCGGAGTGTCTGAGCGGGCGCGACACTCTGTGTCCGCAGTACGACATACTCGGTTATCGACGCGCGGGCGGTTACGCAGAATTTGTCGCTGCGCCGGGCGTGAACGTGATCCCAAAACCAACAAACTTAAGTTGGGCGGAGGCCGCGGCGCTGCCGCTCGTGACGGTGACGGCGTGGCACATGCTCGTCACACGCGCACGTGTGCAACCGGGCGAGGACGTGTTGATCCATGCGGCGGGGAGCGGCGTCGGCTCAATCGGCATACAGATCGCGAAACTACATGGCGCGCGGGTCATCGCCACCGCCGGCTCGGATGAAAAATTGGCGAAGGCGCGCACGCTCGGCGCGGACGAAGTCGTCAACTATACGAACGCGGATTGGCCGCGCGAGGTGCGCCGCTTGACCGACAAGCGTGGCGTTGATGTGGTCTTCGAGCACACGGGCGCGGCGACGTGGCCCGGCTCGATCCAAGTGCTGGCGAAGGATGGTCGCCTCGTCACCTGCGGCGCGACGAGCGGCTACGATGCTAGCACCGACTTGCGCCAAGTTTTCTATCGCCATGTCAGCCTGCTCGGCTCGTTCATGGGATCGAAAGCTGAATTGCTAACGGCGATGAAGTTCGTCGCGCGCGGGCAGATTCGCGCGGTCGTGGATGAGACGCTGCCGCTCGCCGACGCGCGGCGGGCACACGAGCAGATGCAGAATCGCGCGCAATTCGGTAAACTCGTGCTCGTACCGTGAACCGGGAAGCCCCCGACTGCGTGGATCGCGCCCTCGCGCCGGCCGGAAACATTCACACGCTACATCCGTCAGACTACGCGCCACAGCTAACCACTGCGACACAAAAGTGCTACGTGCTTTTCTTCGTGCCCGTTGTGTCTTCGTGTTTGAGCTAGGCCCGCAAAGTCTCTAACTGGCACATCAACTGAGAAAACTTTTGGAGAAAACTTTTATGAACCTACGCGGACAAACCACCCGTGCGATATTCGCGCTGGCGTTGACTACGGGCTTGCTCGCACCGTCGCTGGTCGCGGCGGCGCAGACCGGCGCGGCGATGGCCATGCCGAAGGGTATCGAGCGCGTCACATCTGTCGAGGGCATCACCGAATACCGGCTGGCGAACGGCCTGCGCGTGCTGATGTTCCCCGATCCGACCAAGCAGACCATCACCGTGAACATGACCTATCTCGTCGGTTCGGCCACAGAAAACTATGGCGAGACCGGCATGGCGCACCTGCTTGAGCACATGGTCTTCAAGGGCACGCCCAAGCACACCAACATTCCGCAAGAGTTGACCGCGCATGGCGCGCGGCCCAACGGCTCGACGTGGTCGGATCGCACCAACTACTTCGAGACCTTCGCCGCGACGGACGAGAATCTCAACTGGGCGCTCGATCTTGAAGCCGACCGCATGATCAATTCCTTCGTCGCGCGCAAAGATTTGGACAGCGAGATGACCGTCGTGCGCAACGAGTTCGAGTTGGGTGAGAACAGCCCGCAAAATGTCTTGCTTGAGCGCATGATGGCGACTTCGTACATCTGGCACAACTACGGCAAGACGACCATCGGCGCACGCTCCGACATCGAGAACGTGCCGATTGAGCGTTTGCAAGCGTTCTATCACAACTACTATCAACCCGATAATTCCGTGCTGACCATCGCGGGCAAGTTCGATGAACAGAAGACGCTCGCGCTCGTGGATAAATACTTCTCGCCTACTCCGCGCCCGACGCGCAGCTTGCAAAAAATCTACACCGTCGAACCGACGCAGGACGGCGAGCGCGCCGTCACGCTCCGGCGCACGGGCGACACGCAGTTAGTGCAAGCGCTCTATCACGTCCCCGCCGGTTCACACCCGGAGTTCGCCGCCATCGAGATCATCGCGCAGGTCTTGGGCGACGATCCGTCGGGACGCTTACACAAGACACTGGTCGAGACGAAGAAGGCCAGTTCCGCCTTCGGCTTCGATTTCCAATGGCATGATCCGACGCTCGCCGTCTTCGGCGCGGAAGTGCGGCAGGATGGTTCGCTCGATGCCGCGCGCGATACGTTGTTGCAGACCGTCGAAGGCATCGGCGCGAACCCGCCGACGAAGGAAGAGGTCGAACGGGCGCGCGGGCAGATTCTGAAGAACATCGAGTTGGCTTTGAACAATTCGGCTCAAGTGGGTCTGGCGCTCAGCGAATCAATCGGCGCGGGCGACTGGCGACTGTTCTTCCTGCACCGCGACCGCCTGCGCAAGGTGACGACCGAAGAGGTGGCGCAGGTCGCCGCCAAATACTTCAAACCGGCGAACCGCACGCTCGGGCTGTTCATCCCGACGGCCAAGCCCGACCGCGCGGAGATTCCCGCGACGCCGGATTTGCTGGCCACGCTCAAGGACTACAAGGGCGACGCCACGATGGCGACCGGCGAGGCATTCGATCCTAGCCCCGCGAACATTGAGACGCGCACCGTCCGCACCGGCGCAGGCGGGATCAAGTTGGCGCTCTTGCCGAAGAAGACGCGCGGCGGCAAGGTGGTCGCCAGCATGGTGCTGCGCTACGGCGACGAGCAGAGTTTGATGAACCGCACGACCGCCGCGCAGATGGCCGGCGCGATGCTCATGCGCGGCACGACGAAGCACACGCGGCAGCAGATTCAGGATGAGCTTGATCGGTTGAAGGCTCGCGCCTTCGTCTTCGGCGGCGCGACGCAGGCGAACGTCTCCATCGAGACGACGCGCGAGAATCTGCCGGCCGTCATGCGTCTCGTCGCGGAAATCCTGCGCGAGCCTGCATTCCCCGCCAGCGAGTTCGACCTGCTCAAGCAGGAGAACCTCGCCGGCATCGAACAGAACAAGAGCGAGCCGACGCAGATCGCTTTCACGGCCTACGGTCGCCATCTCAGTCCGTACCCGAAGGGCGATGTGCGCTACATCTCGACGCCCGAAGAGGACATCGCCGAGATCAATGCCACGACGCTCGATCAAGCGAAGCAGTTCTATAAGGACTTCTACGGCGCATCGAACGCGCAGTTGACCGTCATCGGCGACTTCGACGACAAAGAGATCGCCAAGCTCGCGACCGATCTGTTCGGTGATTGGAAGAGTCCGCGGCCCTTTACGCGCGTGCCGTCGCTCTTCAAAGATGTCGCGCCGGTCAACCAGTCGTTCCCCGCGCCCGACAAGGCGAACGCTTTCTTCCTCGCCGGCTTCAACCTGAACATCCGCGACGACAACCCCGACTATCCGGCGCTCTTGCTGGGCAACTACATGCTCGGCGGCGGCTTCCTGAACTCGCGCCTCGCCGCGCGCATCCGGCAGAAGGAAGGGCTGAGCTACGGCGTCGGCTCCGGGATCACTGTGAGCGCGCTCGATCAGTACGGGCGCTTCACCGCGAATGCGATCTACGCACCGCAGAACGTGGATAAACTCGAAGCCGCGTTCAAGGACGAGATCGCGCGCATGCTCAAAGACGGCTTCACGGCCGAAGAGGTCGAGGCCGCCAAATCGGGCTATCTGCAATCGCGGCAAGTCAGCCGCGCACAGGACAACGAGTTGGCGGGCACATTGAACCGCTACTTGTTCTTTGGGCGCACGCTTCAGTTCGACGCCGACCTCGAAGCCAAGCTCAGGGCACTTACCCCTGAACAGATCAACGCCGCGATGCGCAAATACATCGACCCGGCCAAGATCACCATCATCAAGTCCGGCGACTTCGCCAAGAACGCCGCCGGGCCGACGAAGTAAGCGAACCAGATGAGACAACAAGAGGCGCGCTGAAGACATCAAACGTCTTAAGCGCGCCGCCTAGTTTTTGTCGCCTTATAACGAGATGAGGCGTGATATAC
>JANMAD010000684.1:0-3688 GCA_031359515.1 Acidobacteriota bacterium
GTTGAACGCGGCGAGCGTCGGGCGCGCGTTGCCCGGCGTCGAGATCAAGATCATGGACGCGGATGCGTCCGGTATCGGCGAAGTCGTCGCGCGCGGCGCGAACGTGATGCTTGGTTATTACAACAACGAGGACGCGACCAAGTCTGTACTCGTCAATCGCTGGCTCTACACGGGCGATCTCGGCCGGTTGGACGACGATGGCGGCCTCTATCTCGTCGGTCGCTCCAAAGATATCATCGTTGACTCGAATGGGAAGAACGTCTATCCGGACGAGATCGAAGACCTCTACAGCAACACGCTTTACATCAAGGAACTGAGCATCGTCGGGCTACCGGATGAGGTAGGCGAAAAGGTCGCGTGCATGGTCGTGCCCGATTACGACTACGACATCGCGCTGGCGCGCACTGAAGTCAAGCACAAGATCGAAGAGCACTTCAAGGACATCTCGTCCGCGCTGCCCTTCTACAAGCGCGTGAAGGTGCTGCATTTCTGGGACGGCGAACTGCCGCGCACGGCGACGCGCAAGGTCAAGCGGCGCGAGGTCGTCGCCGCGATGCAGGTGCTGGAACAGAGTATGTGCAACTTGCCGGGCGCGGGCCTCAACGAAGAACGCACGGCGAAAGACCCGAATGCGAATTGGTTGATCGACATTGTGGCGACGGTGGCGAACCGTTCACGCGCGGAGATCAAACTCGATACGCGGCTGAGCGATCTCGGCTTCGACAGTTTGATGTATGTGGAACTAGCGAGCGCGATTGAGGGGGCGGGCGGCACGTTGAAGTCGCCGGACACTTTGACGGAGGTGCGCGACCTGCGCGAGTTGGCGAGCGTCGTCGCGCGGCAGACGGGAGCGGAACACGAACGCGTTGAGCAGCACCGCGCGGAGGAAAGCAAGACAGAGGATGAGATTTATATCCCGTCGCTTGTCCGCACCTTCGGCAACAAGGGACTCGACGTGTTGCAGCGCGCCTTCTACGAGCGCATCTTGAAGATGAAGTGTGAAGGCTGCACGAACGTGCCCGTGCATACTAATTTCATCGTCGCCGCGAACCATGCGTCGCACTTGGACACGGGGCTGATCAAGATGGCGCTCGGCGAAGCGGGCAAGGACATGGTTGCGCTCGCGGCGGCCGATTATTTCTTCGACAACAAATACAAGCGCGCTTACATGTACAACTTCACGAGCACTGTGCCGATGGAGCGGAGCGGCAGTTTGCGTAAGTCTCTGCGCCACGCGCTCTCGTTCCTCGAACGCGGCTACAATGCGCTCATCTTTCCTGAAGGCACGCGCTCGCTGACCGGCGAGTTGGCCGACTTCAAACCGGTGCTGGGTTTCCTCGCCCTGACGGCCGGCGTCGGCATCCTGCCCATCTACGTCTATGGCACGTATGAAGCGTTGCCGAAGGGATCGAACATGCTGCACGGGCGCGATGTGGGCGCGCGGGTCGGCCGCTTCCTCTCGGCCGCGGAACTCGAAGCGATGACGAAGGGCATGCCTAAGTCCGAAGGCTATCGCCTGATCGCCGCCTTCGTCCGGCACGAGATCGAGAACCTGCGCGACGGCACGCGCCACGCCTTCGACGCCACATCTTTGCGCCGTCGCTGGCGTGCCGAACGCCGCGCGCATATAAACGAGAACGCGCACACGCAGCCCGCCGACGAAATGGCCGCGACCGGAGACTGATCGAGAACAGTGACGAGTGACGAGTGACGAGTGACAAGTAAACAGCTTCTTACACGTCACTCGTCACTCGTCACTCGTCACTAATTTTATGACAACGAAGAAGAGCGCGCTGCGTAAGACGGCGACGAAGAAACGGCCGACCAAGAGTGCGGCGGCAAAGAAGCCGGCTGTAAAGAGCCGCGCGGCCAAGAGTACCGCGCTCGTGCAGCGCGTCGCGCCCGTGACGCTCGTGACAGGTGGAACAGGTTTTCTCGGCGCGCATCTCGTGCGGCTGTTGGTCGCGGCGGGTGAGCAACGTGTGCGTGTGTTTGCAACCAGCGCGCCCGCATGGTTGGAGGAGTTGGGCGTTGAAGTTGTGACCGGCTCGATCACGAATGCTGCGGACGTGGCGCGGGCGGTGACGAACGTGCGCGCGGTCTATCATCTCGCGGGGCGCGTCACACGCGAGCGCGAGGACGCACACAAGCTGCACGAATTGCACGTGAACGGCACGCGCATACTCTGTCAAGCGGCGCGGGCGGCGGGCGTGAAAGACATGCTGCTCGTTTCGACGAGCGGCACGATTGCGGTTACGGATGATGCGCAAATCACACCGGACGAGAACTGGCCCGCACCGCTCGACATCATCTCGCGTTGGCCTTACTACGCGAGCAAGTTTTATCAAGAGCGCGTCGCGTTGGAATATTTTACGGGGTCGGGTTTGCGGCTGATCATTGTCAATCCAAGCTTGTTACTCGGCCCCGGCGATGAGCGGCTAAGTTCGACCAAAGTCATCCTTGATTTTCTGGCGCGCAAGATCATGAGCGTGCCCGGCGGCGGCTTGAGTTTCGTGGATGTGCGCGATGTGGCGGCGCTGTTGCCGGTGGCCTTGGAACGCGGCGCGCATGGCGAACGCTATTTGCTAGGCGCGGTCAACTGGTCGTTCGCCAAATTCTTTGAGCGTTTAGAGCGGCTAACAAAAGTCTCCGCGCCGCGTTTTGCCATTCCCTCGCGCCTCGCCGTCTCCGGCGCACAAGCGCTGCACTCGCTCTATCGCCACTGGCAACTCGCTCCCCCCGTCGAGCCGGTCGAGATCGAGCAGGCGGAACACTTCTGGTATCTGGACGCGAGCAAAGCGCAACGCGAACTCGGCTTCACGCCGCGCGATCCGCAAGAGACATTGCAAGAGACCGTCGCCTACGTGCGCACGCACTTCCTCGGCCAAGGCGCATTCGCTTGAGGCTTGAGTTTAGGGACAGCGCACGCACAACGCGCGCGGTTTGATCGCGAAAATCGCCGGCAGCGTCCCGACCAATTCACCGTCAACCTCTAACTGTACTGCTGTACTTTCGTTCGCTGCGCTGATCGTAATGCGCGTCGCGTGCGCATGATGGACTTGCTGCATGCCGAGATGTGTGCCGAGGTATAGCTTATAGACGTTCGCGAGAATCGTCAGCGTGTCTAAGTCGCCGAGCGCGACTACGTCGAGCAAGCCATCATTCAGTTTCGCCTCTGGCGCGATCCTCATGCCGCCGCCGAAGAAGCGCGCGTTCGCCACGCACAGGTTGGCGACCGTCAAGCGCCGCGCGGGCTTGTCATTTAATGCAAGCATGATCGTCGGCTTCGTGTACGTGAGCGTCGTTTGCAACGCCGCCAACGCGAACGAAGCTTTGCCGCCGAGCAGACGCGATGCGCCCTGTGGTAGCCAACTTGTATCACCGGCCTTCACCCGCTTGATCACGTCGCCGCCCATGCCGCACGAAGCGACGTTCAGAAAGTGTCGCGCCTCGTCTGCGCCGTCGTGATTGATGTACGTGACGTAGCCCACATCAATCAACTGTGTCTGCCCTGCGCGCAACACCATTGCGGCATCAGCCGTTCGCGTTGGTATCTTGAGCGTGCGCTGAAAATCGCCGCCTGTGCCGCTCGGCAACACGCCTAACTCCGCGTCCGTGCCCGCTGCTAGAATGCCGTTCGCCACTTCCGAGATCGTGCCGTCACCGCCGCATGCAATGATGAAGCGAC
>JANMAD010000703.1:0-2010 GCA_031359515.1 Acidobacteriota bacterium
CTGATCATCATCACGAACGTCGGGCCGCATGCCTACTTCAAACGCAAGGGCGATAACATCTACGTGACCGTGCCATTGACCGTGCCCGAAGCCGCGCTCGGCGCGCGGATCGAAGTGCCGACCGTCGCGGGCAAGGCGCAACTGCGCGTCCCGCCCGGCACGCAGTCCGGGCAAAAGTTTCGTCTGCGCGAACGCGGCGCACCTTCCCTGCGTAACCCGCAAGCGCGCGGCGATCAGTTCGTCGAAGTGCAGGTCACGCTGCCGAAAGTGATCTCGGAAGAGACGAAAGAACTTTTGAAACGCTACGCGCAACTCAACGCCGACAATCCGCGTGTGGCGATGGGATTGGAATGAAAAGCTGTTAGCCATTAGCTGTTAACCAGACGCTTTTGCTAACAGCTAACAGCTAACAGCTAACAGCTTTCTTATGAAACGCAAAGGGCGCACCTACACGATCAGCGCGGTGGCGACGCAGTACGAGATTCACCCGCAGACTTTGCGGCTCTACGAGCGCGAGGGGCTGTTAGCGCCGTCGCGCTCTGAAGGCAACACGCGCCTGTACACCGATACCGATCTCGAACGATTGGAAGTGATTCTATCTTTGACGCGCGACTTGGGCGTCAACCTCGCAGGCGTCGAGATCATCCTCAACATGCGCGAAAAGATGGATGCTATGCAGCGCGAGTTCGAGCGCTTCTTCGCTTATCTGCAACAGCACACCGAAGAGTTCTCGCAGTTCACCGACCTGCCCAAACCTGCCGAGGGCGCGCTCATGCGCGTGACGCGCACCGCTGTGGTGCGGCGGCGTTCGTCGAATCAGCCCGGTTGATCGGCAACGCATAGCTTACGCCCCACCGAAAAACCCATCTCGGCCGCTAAAAAAATGCTTGTCCGCATCTCCGCCGAGTGATAAAGTGCGCGCCCTGTCAGCAGATTGGCGGACGCTACGCCTCACGCCTCGTACCGCGCAGCGTCACAACATCATTCAACTTTAAGCGTACTAAGGGCAGGAGCGTAGTTGCTTAATTCCGCTTGCGCCGCGTCCGCGCATCGTCAGCGCACGAGCGGCGGCAGGTTCTCACCACCGCAGGAGCAACAGACCATGCAATGCCTCACCACCTCACGTGCCCGCAAACTTTTTCATCTCCTCTGGGCCATCGCGCTATTCATACTGTCTGCGGCAGGCGGCGGAGTAGCCCGCGCACAAGACCTCGACGATGTAACGATCAACGGGCAGGTGACGGATCAGACCGGCGCGCTCATCCCCGGCGCTAACGTGACCGCCGTGCTGACAACAACGAATGCCGCGCGCACTGTCGTGACCGACGCCGCAGGCCGTTACCGATTGGTCGAGCTTGCGCCCGGCGCGTACACCGTCAACGCGACGAGTCAGGGCTTCGCGGTCGAGGAGCGCAAAGGGCTTGTCGCCGTCGCGGGCCAGAACGTGCGGCTCGACTTCGTGCTGCGTCCGGCCGGCGTGACGGCCGAGCAGACCGTTGTGGCTGAAGCAGACGCGGGCGCAGTGGACACGACGCGCACGGTCGTCGGCGGCACGATCACGCGCGAAGAGGCCGAGAGTCTGCCCGTCATATCGCGCGCTCCGCTCGATCTCGTCCTCACCCTGCCGGGCGTGACCGAAGAACCGCTCTCGACGCGCGACGCGGCCGAGGATCGCAACCGCTTCGCGCGCACGACGCCTGAAGAGGCGGGCACGTTTGCGCTCGCGGGCGGTGCGGCTTACTCGAACAATTTCACGATTGACGGTCTCGACAACAACGACGACCGCGCCGCCCGCGAACGCTTTCAGCCATCGCTCGAAGCGGTGGCGGAAGTGCAGGTCATCACCAATCAATTCTCCGCCGAGTACGGGCGCGCATCAGGTGGACGCATCAACATACGCACACGCGGTGGCGCAAAAGATTTACACGGGCGCGTGTTCGATTTCTTTCGCGACGAAGCGTTGAACGCGAATAGTTTCTTCAACAATGCACGCGGCATAAAACGTCTGCC
>JANMAD010000024.1:0-13511 GCA_031359515.1 Acidobacteriota bacterium
GCGCGTCATCTCGAACGCAAAGCGCAAGCTGCAACTGATCGAGAACGAGACCTATGTCACGCCCATCGAGATCAAGCGCTCGCTGCAAGCGATCACCATCGGCGAGCAGGAGACCGGGCAAGCGAAGCGCGAGTTGACCGAAGCGAACCTGCGGCTCGTCGTCTCCATCGCGAAGAAGTACACGAATCGCGGCTTGCAGTTTCTTGATCTCATTCAAGAGGGCAACATCGGGCTGATGAAGGCCGTGGACAAGTTCGAGTGGCGGCGCGGGTATAAGTTCTCGACCTATGCGACGTGGTGGATTCGCCAAGCGATCACGCGCGCGATTGCGGATCAGGCGCGCACGATCCGCATCCCCGTCCACATGATCGAGACGATTAACAAGCTGATTCGCACATCGCGCTCGCTCGTGCAAGAGTTGGGGCGCGAGCCGACCAGCGAAGAGATCGCGCGCAAGATGGACATTCCCGTCTCGAAGGTGCGCAAAGTTTTGAAGATCGCGCAAGAGCCGATCTCTTTGGAGACGCCGATTGGGGAAGAGGAAGACTCGCACCTCGGCGACTTCATCGAGGACAAGTCAATTTTGAATCCGGCCGATGCGGTCGTCGCCTCGAATCTGCGCACGATCACGGACGAAGTGTTGGCGACCTTAACGCCGCGCGAGGAGAAGGTCATCAAGATGCGCTTCGGCTTGGGCACAACCGGGTCGGAGCATACGCTCGAAGAGGTCGGGCAGCATTTCGCCGTCACACGCGAGCGCATCCGCCAGATCGAAGCGAAGGCGCTGCGCAAGTTGCGCCATCCGTCGCGCTCGCGCAAGTTGAAAGCGTTCATCGAGGGCGCGAATCAGTAAGGGCAGAGGTTAGAGGCTAGAGGTTAGAGGTCAGTTTGGCTGAAAGCTGCACCAACTAACCGCTAACCTCTGACATCTAACCTCGTTCACACATGAAACGAATTATTGAAAGTTATCGGCGCAAGCTCGCCACTGAAGAAGGTTATATTATCAAGCGCGGGGCGCAGTTACGCGTGGCGCTCTGTTATCCGAACGTGTACGGGGTCGGCATGGCGAATCTGGGTTTGCACGCCGTGTACGAACTTTTCAACAACATCCCGGAAGTGGCCTGCGAGCGTGTGTTTCTCCCCGACGAACAGGAGTTGCGCGAGTACGAGAAGACCAACACGCCGCTCCTCTCAATGGAGACACAGACGCCCGTGCGCGACTTCGATGTCGTCGCTTTCTCCATCTCGTTCGAGACAGATTATCTGAACATGGCGCGTATGCTGCGCCTGAGTGGTATCCCCGTGTGGGCGCGCGAGCGCGGCGCACGCGATCCATTGATCGTGATGGGCGGCGCGGCGTCGTTTTTGAACCCAGAGCCGATTGCCGACTTCACCGACGTGATCGGCGTCGGCGAAGGCGAGATACTCGTGCCGCAACTGGTGGATGCGATCTTTAATAACGAAGGCACGAAAGACGATCTCTTACTTGCGCTCGCGCAACGTGGGCGCGGTTTCTACGTGCCGTCGCTCTATGAGGTGACCTACAACGACGATGGCACGGTCGCGGCATACACGCTGACAGAGACGGGTGTGCCGGCGCGCGTGGGGCGTGCGGTCACGGCCGAGAATCCGAAAGAAGGCAGTCTCAAACGTGCGTTGCGGCGCGGCGACACGGAGGTGGTCGCGCAGTTGCGCGTGCAGAATATATTCGCGCCCTCGACGGTCATTTGGGCTCCTGAGGCCGAGATGGGCGAGCGCTTCTTGATCGAGATTTCGCGCGGCTGCTCGCAAGGATGTCGCTTCTGTTGGGCGGGCTACAATTATTGGCCGCCGCGCGTCGTGCCGGCGCGTGACGTGCTGGCGAAAGCGGCGGCGTGGCGCGGGAAGACGGACAAGATCGGCCTCGTGTCAACGGCGGTCTGCGATCATCCGGAGATCAGCGAAATCCTGCAAGGCCTGCGCGCGATGGATTATCGCATCTCGGTCTCAAGCTTGCGGCTTGATCAGATCGAGGACGAGTTGTTGGACGCGCTCGTCGAATCGCGTGATCAGCAGATCGCGGTCGCGCCGGAGACTGGCTCGGATCGTTTGCGCAAAGTTATCAACAAGAATTTGACGAATGATGAGATCGTGGACATCTGCGGCGCGGTCTTTGATCGCGGCATGCTCACGATCAAGCTGTATCTGATGGTGGGCCTGCCGACCGAGACGGATGAAGACCTCGCGGAGATGGTCACGCTCGTCGAGCGTATCAAGGATCGCATGCTCGTGGCGGGCAAGCGATTCGGGCGCGTCGGCAAAATCATCCCGGCGTTGAATGGGTTTGTGCCGAAGCCGAACACGCCTTTTCAGTGGGAGCCAATCTGCGCGGAGAAAGAATTAAAGCGGCGGCTCAAGTTGGTCTGCAAGCAACTGGCACGCATCCCGAACGTCGAGGTGCGCGCGATGTCGGCGCGCATCGCGCACGAGCAGGCATTGTTCTCGTCGGGTGATCGCACCACTGCGCGCGTCATCAAGGCCATGGCGCATAACGGCGGCGACCTGCACGCGGCCTTGCGCGAGACTGAGACGGACGCGGCGCAACACACGAGCCGCGTGCGCGCCTACGATGAAACGTTGCCGTGGGAGATTGTGGACTCAGGGTTGGGGCGCGTCTTTTTACAGCAGGAGCATGAGCGTGCGCAGATCGCGCGCTCGACCGCGCCGTGCCCGTCCGTCAGTCAATGCACACGCTGCGGCGTCTGTCCGACGACGTGGCTCGCCAGTGCGCCCGCACCGCTCGTGCAATTGCAAAGCTCACTCGGCGCGAAGATCGCAGCGCACGTTTAAGCGTAACGAGCAAAGCGCGCAGGCGACAGTTAGGTATGCCCTAACTGTCGCCGGCGCGCTTTGCCGTTTGCCTGTCAGCCGCCGGTCGTGAGTGTCGTGCTCTTGACTGTATGATCGAATTTGTACTGGTAGACCGTCACCATAAGCGGGATGGCGTGGAAGAACTTCACGTGGATTTGCACGCGCCCTGCCTGCGTCGTCGTCTCAATCAAAGTGTCCGCCGGTAGCCCGTAGTCATCAGCGTTAGCGCGCAGTTGCTGTTCGACCCAAGCGGGCGATTTGCTCAGCGCGCCCGCATTGTTGGCGGTGTCCTGCATGAACGTTTCGAGCAGTGTGGCGCGGTAGTAGACGGGCACGAGTTGATAACCGACGTAGCCTACGACGATCAGAATCGTCAGCACGACCAAAAAGTTCAGGCGCGCTCCGCCGTACGCACTTTGTTGCGCCCGTACACGTGTCCCGCACGATTGCCCCATGTTTTCCCCCTCACGGTCGGACGGTTTAACTACTCGCGCAACGCGGCGCGGAGTGAGGCGCGCAAGACGTGCGCCGGAATCTCCCGGCCGCTGACGATGCGCGCCCGCCCGATCCCGGCCAGCAACACCCACTGCACATCGCCGCCCACGGATTTTTTATCCGTCGTCACCGCCTGCAACAGTGCGCGCTCACTGAGATCGTCTGCGCGCGGTAAGTTTCCGGCGAGCCGGACGGTCGCGCGCAATAATTCTAACTCCGAAGTCGGCAGCAAGCCTAGTTTATTTGAAATCTCGCCCGCCGCGATCATGCCGCGCCCAACCGCCTCGCCGTGCCGGAAGCGGCGATAGCCGGTGACTTGTTCGAGCGCGTGCGCCAGCGTGTGCCCGAAGTTCAGGATGCGCCGCGAGCGCTCGTCAGTGCGCGCGGGTGACTCGCGCTCGTCGCCCGCCACGATGCGCGCCTTGAACGCACACTGCGCCGCGATCAAGTCGCGCAACTCCTCCGCCCCTTGCCCACCCGACAGATAACGGCGCGTCTGCACGAACAGCCGCCGACTGCCAACTGCGCCCTGCTTCACGCCCTCGCACCAACCGGCCGTCAACTCACGCGGCGGCAGGGTGGCGAGCGTGCGCGTGTCAATCACGACCGCGCGCGGTTGATGAAACGCACCGATCAGATTCTTGCCGGCGCGTGTATTCACGGCCGTCTTACCGCCGACTGCGGCATCGAGTTGCGCGAGCAGCGTCGTCGGCGCTTGGATGAACGCGATGCCGCGCAAATAGACGGCCGCCACAAAGCCCGCGAGGTCGCCGACCACACCGCCGCCTAAGGCGAGCACGGCATCGCTTCGCTCCAAGCTTAATGTGGGCAGTAATTCCAACACACGCCCGGCTGTCCGCAGAGACTTGTGCCGCTCGCCATCGCCAATCAGCACCGGCTCGACCATGAACCCCTGCGCACGCAGGCTCGCGACAGCCGCCGCGCCATAGAGAGCGAACACCTTGCGATTAGAGATGAGGGCGATGCGCCGCGCGTGTGGGGATAGCACGCGGCGCGTCGTCGCGCCCAGATTGGCGAGCGCGCCCGCGCCGATCTCGATCTCATAGCTGCGCCCCGCGCTCAAACGCACCGGCACACGTCTCAACATCCGCCCATCGTCTCCTTAACTATCGCGCACGGCCGTGAGTAAGGCGTCAGCCAACAACTCAACATCCAATGCGCCCGCGCCGATCAAAGAGGCTAGTTCCTCCACCGTATAACGCGCGCCCGTGTTCCACAGATCGATCAACTCGTCACCCGCGGCCCGCGTCGCCCACCAGTGCCAGCCGTGGCGTGTACGCAGATACTCGCCGAGCGCGACGGCACACAGACGTGCGCGCAACGCGGCGGCGGCCCGGTTTAAATCCACGCCACTATCATAAAGATATTGCGCCGGCATGTAACTAAACCCGGTCGCCTCTGTATGCCGCACTGCATACGCCACCGCGAGACTTTCCGCGCGCACATCGGGCGCGGACGCAAGCGCGAGTTGATGCTGTAGTTGCGCGCAACAACGGCGCGCGTCGTGTAATTCGACGAGCGCGCATTCGCGCGCGACCGTCGCAGCCGCAGCCGCTTTCAGCCTGCACACCTCACCGAGCCACGCGGGATCGTGCAGCAGGTAGCGAAAGAGGAAACCGTAAGCAGCGCGCGTCGTCTCTTCGGGGCCGTGAACGAACTCCGGGAAGCGTGCGGCCATATCGCGCGAGACCCACGCGAATTGTTGCGCGCAACCGGCAGCGAACAGCAAGCGGCGGAGTGACTGTGCGCCCTCGCGCGTGCCGACGACGAGGCGCACATCAGCCGGCGCGGCGATGCCGAATGCGTCTGCGTTCACTGCGCCTGTCTCCCATTCGACATGCAGGTTCGTTTGTTGCCCGACGCGGATACCGAGATCGGCCATAGTCGTGGCGTAAGTCGTCGGCAACTTGGCCGCAGGGAAAAATTGATCAAAGTGCGAGAGCCGCGCGAAGAAGAGACTATCCGCGTAGACGGGCGTGCGCGCGTGCTGCGGCGGTAGCTGTTGCGTTGCCCATGCACGCAATTGCCGTTGGTATGTCTCGCCGGTGTGTGCGAGCAGCGTGTCGGCGGCGGCCGTTAATTTTGTCTCGTCGGTCTGCGCTGCTTCGTAGAGCAATGCAGAGTAGGCAGTATAGCCGAGCGCAGCGGCCGCGGTGCGTAACGCTTCGAGCCGTGCGGCGCGGAGATCGTCGCACGCGGCGGCGGCATCGTTGTGGCGCGCAGCAAGCTCGCGCCGCCGCGTGGCGTCCGACTCATGCGCGATTAAGGCGGCGACATCGGCCGCAGCCACACGTTCCCCGGCCCACGCAATGCGGGTCGCCGCTTCGCACTGGCGCAACTCGTCTGCGACCTCGTGCGCCTGCCATTCGACGTAGCCGAGCCGCGCAGTGTTAACCAGCCGGCGCAAGGCCGCGCACTCGGTCTCGAACTGTGCGGGCGTATCAGCAAGGGCGCGCTCAAGGTCGTTGATACTAGCGCGCGTCCAGAGATCGGCATAACGGTCGCGGATGGGAGCGAGGTGCAACTCCGCCGTATGACCTGTGTGCAAGTCATAACGCGCGTGCGCCAGCGCGGCGCAGTAGCCCGCGTACTCGCTGCGATAGTCGCCCGGTCTCATCAAGTTAACATTAACCACAAAGGCGCGCAGACACAAAGGGCAGGCGACAGGCTGAATGATCGGCTGCGTTGTGAACGGTTGTTTGTGTCTGGTGTTAAGGGTGCGGCAAACAGAAAAAGAGAACAGGCGCAGCAATCTTTGGGGAATGCTGCGCCTGCCCTAATTTGTGGTTACTGTCCTCACCCCAGCAACCACTTGAGACGGAGGATCCACCAACCGTCTCTCTTGCCCCACCGCCTAAGGTGCAATGCTCGTGCCAAGCGCACAAGTTTATCGCGGCGCAGACTCGGACGCTCTTTTACAGAGCTTTTAGCAACTTGCGGACTGATGCTCAGTATGCTGAAAAGGCACAGAGAGGTTGCGGCGTGTAAAAGTTGCGCGCACGACCGCGTAAAGTTTTCCCGCCGCACCCAAATCTACCCTGCGCCGAGCGTTGCGCGGATGACACCGGCAAGCGCGTGCGCGAGTTGCTCGATCTCATCCTGCCGCTGCCCTTCGATCATGACGCGCGCCAAAGGCTCTGTGCCTGAATAGCGGAGCAGCAGCCGGCCTTGTCCGTTTAGCTGCGCTTCCGTTTCCTGCGCTTGCCGTGTGATCTCCGGCACATCCGCGAAAGCCCGCTTATCGGCGACGCGCACGTTGACGAGTGTCTGCGGGTAGCGCACGAATCCGGCGGTCAACTCGTGCAAGGGGCGACCCGTAGCGAGCAACGCACGCAACAGGCAGAGCGTGGTCAGCATGCCATCGCCGGCAAGACTCAGGCGCGGGCAGATGATGTGCCCGGACTGTTCGCCGCCGAGCGCCGCGCCTGTGCTAAGCAACTCTTCGAGCACGTATTTGTCGCCCACATCCGCGCGCCGTAGCTCTATGCCGCGCTCCTTGAGCGCAAGCTCAAGCCCGATGTTACTCATCACCGTGGCCACGACCATGTTGTGCGCCAACTCGCCGCGCGCGGCCATCTGCTGCGCCATGACCCAGAGTGTCGCGTCGCCATCAACGACTGCGCCGCGTGCGTCCACGAAGAGCGCGCGGTCTGCGTCGCCATCGAACGCGACACCAAGTTGCGCGCCCGTGCTGACGACCATTTCGCCTAACTTGTCTACAAAGAGCGAACCACAATCGCGGTTGATGTTACGACCATCCGGCGCGTTGTGCGCGGCCACGACCTGCGCGCCGAGCCGTGTGAAGAGCGCAGGCGCGAGGGCCGCGGCCGCGCCGTTAGCACAATCAACGACAAGTTTTATATCGTCGAGCCGCAGTCCCGCGCCGATCTCGTCCGCGAGATAATCGAGATAGCGCGCACACAATGCGGCGGCGTGCGCTGCGGCCTCGTCTGCTTGCGGTGTGCCAATGTGGTGCGGCGTAGTTGTGTGCTCGTCTGTGCGCGTGCGTGCGGCGTAGATGTCGGCTTCGATCCGCCGCTCGGTCGCGTCGTCGAGTTTATGCCCGGACGGCGCGAAGATTTTGACGCCGTTATCTTGAAAGGGATTGTGCGAGGCGCTGATGACGACGCCCGCGTCCGCCGGCAGCGTGCGCGCCAGATACGCGACGCCCGGCGTCGTGATGACGCCCGCCGATTCGACGTGCGCGCCTGCCGCACGCGCGCCGGCGCTGAGCGCGGCTTCGAGCCACGCGCCCGATTCGCGTGTGTCGCGCCCCGTAATGATGCGTGGCGCGCGGCCCGTCCGCGCGGCGAGGTGACGCGCCAGCGAGCGGCCCAATGTCTCTATTGTGTCCGCCTCCAATGGGAAGACGCCCGCCGCACCGCGCATCCCGTCCGTGCCAAATAGTCGTTGCATAAAACGTCAGTTGTCCGTGGTCAGTTGTCCGTTGTTTGCTTGTTCCATCACTCGTCAATCTCGTCTTTAGTATTCAACCTACGTTAAGAGAGCAACGGACAACTGACTATTCTTTCATTTTATAATTGCAAACTCTGCCGGGGTGATGGTGCGCAATTCGACGCGGCCTTCAAGGCCGGGCGGCAACTGAAGGCGCGGTTTGGGCGGGCTGCCTGCGGGCGTTTCTGCAAGCAAAATTTTTACGTCGTCGGCGCGCAAAGCCGCGAGCGCGGCGCGCGGGCCGCGTAAGGTGATGGTCGCGCGTGCGGGTTGCGCCGTGCCCGCGTTGTCGCCCGCCTGCACCGCGACACCGGTCAAAGTTTTTTCCGTGCGCGTCTCGTCGATCTGCACTTGCACGTTAACGGCCGTTTCGAGCGGGGTGAGTTTCGGATCGGGGATATTCACTACCACGTGCGGCGCGGCGAAACTGCTCGTCCGCCCATCTAGCACAACGGCCTCGGTTTGCACATGCTGCAACGTGTTGACGTGGCTTTCAGGGCCGCGCACGCGCACGCGATTCGGCATGGACTCGATGCCGATCAGTTCATAACCTTCGGGCAGTTGCCCGGTCGTCGGCACGTTCACGATAAACTCGCGCTCGACGCGCCGCTCAAGCTGCAACTCGATGCTGCCCGGCTCGATGCGCTCGATCTGAATGCTTTCGGGATTGACCTCGTCCGGCAGATCGAGGCGGACGCTCTGCGGTGTGAGGCGTATGCTGTGCGCGCCCGGTTGCAGTTTGCCCGCGTCGAAGTTGACCACCACATCGCCTGCCTTGAGCGCGGACAAAGCGCGCTGGCTGCCGCGCAACGTCACGTCCACATCCTCGCGCACATCGTTGCTTGTCTCTACATCACTCGGCAGGTTGAGGAAGAGTTGCACGCGCCGCAGACGCACGGTCGCGGGCGTGCGTTGCCCCGTCACGGCCCACCACAGGCCGAACGTGATAACAAGCGCGAGCAGCTTCAAGCCCCAGTCCTCGAACAGCAACTCGTGCAACCACCGCCGCCCCACCAACGCGGCATCTCTTTCCAGTTCGCGCAATGTCATGCGGATAGAGGTCAGAGGTCAGAGGTCAGAGGTTAGTGCCGGCAGTTTTTAACTGACCTCTATCCTCTAACCTCTGACCTCTGCTGTTCACATTGAAACTACTTCGTTTCTTTCAGCTTCGGTTTCGACCGGCGCGGACAATTTCTTTTCTGCCTTGCCGCCGCCGGCCGCTTCGAGTGCGCCGAGAATGGCGGCGCGGAGTTGGGTGGCATCGAGCGCACGGCGGATTTCCCCGCCCTGCATGAAGGAGATAAGACCGGTCTCTTCGGAGACGACGACCGCGACCGCGTCCGAGTCTTCGGTGATGCCGATGGCGGCGCGATGGCGCGTGCCGAGGTCTTTCGACAAGCGCGGGTTCAAAGTGAGCGGCAGAAAACAGGCCGCGGCCGCGATGCGATGACGCCGGACGACGACCGCGCCATCATGCAACGGCGTCGCCGGATTGAAAATGGTGACGAGCAGATCGTAGCTCAACTCGGCGTCGAGCCGCACGCCGCCGTCAACGACGTTCTTCAACCCGACACCGCGCTCGATCACGACGAGCGCGCCGGTCTTCGTCGAAGCGAGCGTCGTCGCGGCCAGCACGATCTCGTCATAGACGCCTTCGCCAAACTGCCCGCGTTGGCGCGTCAAAAGCGGCAGGCGGATGCGGTTGCCGAGCGTGATGAACGCCTGTCTGATCTCAGATTGAAACAGCACGATGATCAGGATCGGCAGATAGAGCAGCACCCCACGCAGGACATATTCGAGCGTGACCAGATCGTAGCGTAGCGCCAGCCAGTAGAGCAGCGCGAAGGCGGCGATGCCGGCGGCCATGGGCACGGCGCGTGTGCCGCGCACGAGTTTCAAGACCGTGTACACGATGAGAAAGACCAGCACCAAGTCCAGCAGATTGCGGGACTCGCGCAGTCGTATCACGTACTCGGTGTATGGCACGATTAGCAGCAACGTCTTTAACTCGCCCTCGCTTTATCGGAGATGTGGCGGCGGTAACACAGACAACTTTCGCCGGTTAAAGTTAGACGCCTCCGCGCCGATTATGCGGGAAGAAAAGGGGCAACGCAACAAGGGGATTACGCGCGGCAGATCGCACCACGCGGATTTTAGAGTGGGGAGAGTTACTTAACGACGGCGCGCTGCTTCAAACGACCGCCGTGCAGATAGCCGACCAGTTCGCCCGCATCGTTGATGACGGCGAGCGCACCCGCGCCGTTGCGCTTCATCAATTCGGCGGCGCGCGTGAGCGAGAACGTGGGCGCAACGAACAGGCGCGGCTCGACCGGGCGCATCACATCGCTGACGTGCGTCTTGTGCCACAGCTCGCGCGGCAGTTTTTTCAAATCCGCGAGCATGAGTATGCCGTGCAAACGTCCGGCCCGTGCGACCGCGAACGATTCCTGCCGGTGCATCGGCAGCACCGTGTCGATCAAGTGGCTCACGAACATCTCCGGCTCAAGCGCGAACGGCGCGCTCATCGCTTCGGCGACCGTCTGTGCGTGGCGGACGGCATGTGCGCGCCAGACCACCCGTGCCGCGTCCCACAAAAACAGACCGACCAACACAGACCACAGCGCCATGAAATATGCGCCGCGTGCGAGCGCCATATATAGACCAAAGACGATCACCGTCAGCGCGATCAACTGGCCGAACCGACTGACCGTGCGCGTCGCTTGCTCAAGCTGGCCGCTGCGATGCCAGAGGTAAGAGCGCAGCACGCGCCCGCCGTCGAGCGGATAGCCCGGCAGCAGATTGAAGATCGCCAGCATCAGATTGCCGCCCGCGATGATCGCGAGAACGGCCCAAGCGATGCTTGTGCCCCACGTCACCAAATACATCGCGCCATAAGCCAACAGCGCGAAGATGAAACTCGCCGCCGGCCCCGCGACCGCGATGCGAAACTCAGCGCGCGGGCTATCCGGCTCGCGCCGCAAGCGGGCCAGTCCGCCGAACGGATGCAACACGATCTCTTCGATCTCGATTCCTTCGCCCTGCGCCACCAGCGCATGCGCCAACTCGTGTCCGAACACCGACAGGAACAGACCGAACGTGGTGATCAGCCCGACCGCCCACGCGGCCGACTCGCCCAGTTGCACCAGCCACACGCCGCGCTGAAAATTCGCCGCGATCAACCACGTGCTCAGCGCGAAGACGATGAACCAGCGATAATCGATCTGCACGGGAATCCCGAACACCCGCGCCACGCGCACCTGCCGATGGAGAATCTGATCAAGCCGCATAAGAAGAGTGACAAGTGACGAGTGACGAGTGACGAGTTAAAACAAGCGCTTGCTTGTCACTCATCACTTATCACTCGTCACTGCTTTTATATGCTCGCTTCCGCGTCGAGCAGCAGCGACGGCTCGTTGCGCGCGACGCGACGGAGCAGCAACGGAATGTCGAAGAGTTGCGCGAGACCGTTGACGATGGCGTAGCGCGGCTCTGCGGGCACGTGCGTCGCCAGTTTCGTCTCGCGTTGCAGATAAGCGTCCATGCCTGCGAGGAGCGCGCCGCCGCCCGTCAAGATGATGCCGCGGTCGTAGATGTCCGCCGCAACTTCCGGCGGCAAGTCGCCGAGCGCGGCGCGCACGGCGTCCGCGATCTTGCGCACGACGTTTTGCGCGACGGCGTAAATCTCATCGGCCGTCACATCAACTGCGCCCGGCGCGGACGTGTGGATGTCGCGCCCTTTGACCGTGATAGCGCGGGCCGGTTCGGCCGGCTCAATCGCCGATCCCAATTCCTTCTTCAAACGCGAAGCCGTCGGCGCACCGATGATTAGACCCCGAAAGCGGCGCAGCCGTTCCAGGATGGCCGCGTCAATGTGGTTGCTGCCGATGCGCTCGGCCCGCGCGTAGATGATCTGCCCCAGTGCGACGATGGCGATGTTGGTCGTGTCGCCGCCGATGTCCACCACGCAGGCGGCCCGCACGTCCTCTATATCCACGCCCGCGCCGATGGCGGCGGCCAAGCCCTCTTCGACCATGTAGATGCGCCCGATGTGCGCATGCTCGGCGGCGGTCAACAGCGCGCGTTGCTCGACGTGCGTCACGCCCGCCAGCACGCTCATCACGGCGCGGCGACTGAAATGCGAGAAGCCGCTGCGCGCTTGCCGCACGAAATGATCGAGCATCTTTTCGGTGTAAACGAAGTCGGCGACGACGCCGTTAATCATCGGCGCAACGAGTGTCACTTCGCGCGCCTCGCGCCCTTGCATCTCGCGCGCCGCGCGCCCATAAGCGACCACTTCGCCCGTCAGTTTGTTGACCGCCACGACCGACGGCTCGTCCACGACCACGCCGCGCTCTTTCACGGCGATGATGGTCGAAGCCGATCCCAGATCAATCGCCATCGAGTCGGAGATGAGTTCGCGCAGTCGGCTGAAGTGCCAGAACGATGGCGTCCGGCGTCTATAAGAACGTTTCGTCATTGCGTCGTCGTGAGCGGTCAAGCTGTCTCCCCGCGTTGAGCTTCAAGCTAGTGCGGCGGCGCATCTCGCGCCTGTCGAGGCAGGTGTTCGAGGGGGCGACAGCCACACGAGAAAAACAAAGATTGAACCGGGGCGTGGTGTTAGTATGACATACAAACGGGGAGGGCGACTAGAGATACTAACAGGATGCGGCGCACAGACCGAGTTTGCGCACAGAAGTGCGGCGCAGCCCGGCGACGGTGAGCCGACGTAAGCGATCAACCAATCGGCGCAAGCGGGCACGGCAGCTAGCGGCCCCATCTGACCACTCCACAAGTTTCACACGGGCGTACACGCGAGTACTGTAACTCTGCGCTAGCATACGTGTATTTTCTCGACCCGCAATTAACATCGTGTTAACGTCTGCGCTTTAGAATGACCGCGTCCGCAAGCACCCACAGAGGAAGGATAAGACTATGCGTCAGCTTCTCATTCGTGCGCTGCCCGTGTGCGCACTCGTTGCCGCCCTCGCCTGCGCCGCCCGCGCGCAAACGCCCGCGCCTACCAGTCAGACGCCTGCGCCGCGCGACGATGTGCAGCGCCAGTTGCAGGAGCAGAGTGCGGAGATCGAACAATTGCGTGCCGCGCTCAAAGAGCAGGGCCAACTGCTGCAACAACTCCTCAAGCGCGAGGCCAACGCGCCGGCCAACTCTGCATCCGTCACCACCGCGAACTATCGGACAAACGACGTGACGACGACCGACGCGCTGAACAATGTGCCGAACGAGACGACCAATACGCCACGCACGAATGCGCAGCCGACGCAGGCCAGCCCGCCCAAGCCCACCGAGATCACGACCGCCGCGCTTAGCTCGATTAGTTTTAGCGGCGACCTGCGGCTGCGCTACGAAGGCCAGTTCGGGCAGTTGAACGCGCTCGCGAACAGCGCCGATCCATCTGTCCTCGGTAACGAGCTATCGGCGCGCAACCGCGCCCGCGTGCGCGCACGTTTCGCCGTGCGCGGTCAATTCGGGCGCGAGATCAGCAAGACCGAGCGCGAGTTTCAGTGGGGCTTGCGCTTTGCATCGGGCACGCTCGCGGATGTGAACTCGGCCAATCAGACGCTGACGGATGTCTTCACGCGCAAGGCCTTCGGCATAGATCAGGCCTACATCACCTACAAGCCGGCGCGCGTGCCGGGGTTGCGCCTGCAAGCGGGCAAGTTCGAGACGCC
>JANMAD010000025.1:0-6246 GCA_031359515.1 Acidobacteriota bacterium
GCGGTTCTCGCTAAACAACTCGCGCTGGCGTAGAGCGTTCTTGACGGACTGCAACAAATCTTCGTTAACGAACGGCTTCGTGATGTAATCGTAAGCGCCTTTGCGCAATGCCGCGACCGCCGAATCAACGGACGAGTAAGCCGTCATCACGACGACTAATGCTTCCGGGTCTATATCCTTGATGCGATCAAGTAAGGCGAGACCGTCCATGCCGGTCATGCGTATGTCCGTCAGCGTAACGGCCACGTCGTCCGCCGCGAAGCGTTCCAACGCCGCCTCCGCGTGCGCGCTCACGGCCACGCGGTAACCGGCCTCTTCTAACAAACGCGCGATGATGGCGCGCATCAGGTCTTCGTCTTCAGCGATGAGAATGAGCGGTGCTGTGTTCATGGTTATATGAATTATGCCTTGGCAATGATGTTCGTTGTCTCGGCCGGGTTAGATGATTGATCAAGTTGTGCGTTAACGGTTTTAGCCTCGGCCATGCGTTTGAAATATTCATTATGCTTGGTGAGAAAGCGTGTCATGTAGCTTTGCAGAATGAGTGCGTTGGCGAGCCAGCCTAGCACGCCGAGCGGGGCGGCGAAATCCACGTCGTCAATCATCAGTGTGCCGTGCGGCTGCGCGACGAAATGATGCGTATGCCGCCAGCGTTTGAACGCGCCGCGTTGCATCTCGTCAACGAACATAGACGGGCGAGCGCAGGCTACGATCTTTGAGGTCAAGCGTTGGCGCATGAGGAAGTGAGTCGCTTCCCATGTCACCGTATCGCCAAGCTTCATCTGTCCGCGCGTAATGCCCGCGACCGCGCGCCCGTGTCCCGCTTGCTCATGCACGTTAACATTCAGACATAGATCAAAGCACAACTCGGCTGGCGCGGCGACGAATGTTTCGAGATGAATCTGCGACATGATGCTTCTCAATCGTTGTCCGGCAGGAGCGGCAATGTGACGCGCACACACGTGCCGCGCCCGTTGGCGGGCGCAAGTTCGATGCGCCCGTTGTGGGCGGTGACGATGCCGTAGCAGACGGCGAGACCGAGACCTGTGCCTGCGCCTGCGGGCTTCGTCGTGTAGAAGGGATCGAAGACGTGCGCGCGCTGCTCAAGCGGGATGCCGGGGCCGTTGTCGGCGATCTCGATGATAAGTTCGTTGGCGCGATCATCATGGTGCGTTGCGATGTGCAGGTCGCCGCCGTCGGGCAGCGCATCGCGCGCGTTGAGCAGTAAGTTGAGAAAGACTTGTTGCAGTTGATCGGCGTCGGCGGAGACGAGCGGTGCTTGGTCGTCCCAAGCGGTCGTGACGCGCAACTGTTTGAACGCCTTGTCGAAGCTGGCGAGGCTGAGGCTGGCTTCGAGCGTGCGGCGCACGTCGAGGGGCGTGCGGGCGGGTGGGCGTGCGCGGGCGAAGTCGGTCATGCCGCGTAGGACTTGGGTGATGCGTGCGATTTGCGTCTGAATGAGGCGCAGCATCTCGCGCGTCTCGGTGGCTTGCTTGTCAGTTGCGTCGGGGGCGATGCGCGTTTGTAGGATTTGGATGAGCGATGAGATCGAGGCGAGCGGGTTGTTGACTTCGTGCGCGACACCGGCGGCGAGCGTGCCGGCGGCGGCCAATTTTTCGGTGCGGATCAGTTGCTCGTTAAGCGCGCGCAAGTGCTCGATGTCGGCAGCCATCTTGCGACTCATCTCGTTGAACGAGTGGGCGAGCAAGCCGACTTCATCGTTGCTGTCGAGCGCGGTCTGCGTGCCATAAGCGCCGCCCGCGACCGCGACGGCCGCTTCGGTCAGACGCCGGAGCGGGCGCGAGATGATGCGGATGACGAGCGCGACCAAGAGCAGGTTCGGCACGAGCGCGGTGATGACGCTGAAGACGAGATAGCGTCGCCACGCTTCGACGTTCGACCCCGCGCCGAAACTCCACCAGACAATCGGCACTTGTAACAGTATGAAGCTGACGACAGCGACCAGCGCAATCGAGAGCGCGACTTTGTAGGCGATGGGGAAGAGGCGGAATTGATCGAGCGCGGATTGGAGCGAGAAGAGTTTGAAGTTTGAGATCGCGTAGGCATAGACGAGTACGCCGGGCAGGATGAAGAGCGCGGCGAAGGGCAGCAGGTTGTAGATGCCCGCGAGCGGCAGGGCGATAGCGGCGAGCGTCGTGAGCGCGCCGGTGAGGACGAGCGCCCAGAGGATCGCGCCGAGTTGTTGTCCCCAGAGTTGACCGCGATGGCGGCGGTATTTTGCATAGAGTAAGCCGAAGCCGTAAGCGAAGACGACGTAGATGTAGAGACCGAAGGCGTAGGCGAGCGGCGTGAGTTGCAAGTCGAACTGTCCGGCGGTGAAGCGCACGTCGCGCCACATCAGACCGGCGAGCGTGGCGGGCAGGAAGACCGCGCCGGGCGCGAAGAGGACGGCCGCGCGGCGATAAGGCACGGCCCCGTTCTCTGGAAAGACCCACGCGAAAATGACGAGCGAGTATTGCAGTGCGAGCGCCATCAGGAAACTCGCGCTGGCCCACCACGCGACCGAGCCGTCGCGCGCGTTAAAGCCCCACAGCGCGATGTCCTTGACCGCCCAGATAGCGAGACAGAGGACGAAGGCCGTGAACGTCTGGTGCGTGCGACTGCGCGGCGCGGCCACGAAGACGTAGAAGCCGAGCAGCACGAGCAGAAACAGCACGAGCAGGAGCAGGACGAGGAGCATCAAGGGCGGTCGTTAGTGGTTCTTTGTTGTTGGTTAGTTGTTACTTGCTCAATACGGCAGCCACGTCGGGCTAAGAATCAGGGCCGCACAACTCAGCGTGATGCCGCAAGCGATTGGCCAGAAGTGACGCGCGTCAATCATACCACCGCGCACGAGCAAGCGATGACAGATCGTGAACAGTAGGAAGCCCGCCAGCCCGAACGGTAGCGCGCAGACTAAGCCATACAACGCACCGAACAAGAAGACGACCGCGCCGCCCGCCGCGCCGGTGGCGCACGCCCAAGCGAAACCCGCCGCGACTGAATAAAGGAGCGAGGTGAGCCAGTGTCTGCGCTCAGCTTTAGCCAACGCCGGCGCAAGCTTGCGCCCCATGAGCCGACCAACCATGGCGCAGAGGGCGGTCATGGGCAGGCCAAAGAGCAAGAGGAAAAAGAGGTCGGTAAGACTGCTGCCGCCGCGCTGGGACAGCAATGCAATCCTGAGCACGATAGCTGCGGGCGGCAGCGCGCCGAGCAGCAGGCCGAAGAGGGCGTAAGCACGTTCTGGCGAGAGCGGGCGGCGCATCGAGAGCAGTTCCACTTCTTCACGCGCACAGCGGAAACGCTGGTCATGCTGTTCGGCGGTTGCGATGGCCGTCTCCAGCCAGCGCAACCGCGCCGCATTGGCCGCCGCAAACGGGTCGGCGGCGCGTTGCTGTTCGTTGCACGGCGTCAGTTGAGCGAGGCGCGCGTTTACGCGGTCGGCTGCGGCATCGGGCGCGTAAGGCCGGAGGGCGGTGTCTGTGGCAAGCATGGTAAGTCTCCAATCTGTGCGGCCGCGGCGCGGGGCTGATGCAGTACGTCGTGCCGCCGCGCCCATGCGCAGGCGGCGTCGAGCAGGCGCGCGACGCGCGTGACGGTCTGCTGATCGTCGAGCAATGAAAGCAGATCAATCGTCTGGGCGAAAGTGCGTATGACGAGCCAATAGAGTTGCGTGAACGTCTGCGCGGCGGGCGGGCGGGCGGGCAGATCGTGCTCGATTGTTTCCAGCAACTCGGCGAGCGCGTGGATCATGTCTGTGCGCGCTTGTTCGTGATGGGCATGCAGCCGTGCAAGATTACGACGGCGCAGGCAGTGGCCGGCGATCATTAGATCGTCACCTTTGCGCCCGGCGATGCGGCACAACTCAAGCTCGCGCGTAGCAGGGGGCGGCGCATCCTTCGTCTCGGCGAGCGCAAGCGCCAACCCGACCAGCCGTTCAATTGTAGCGCGGGCGTCCATTGTGGCCTGACGAGCGCGCGTGCTACGCGCGGCGTATGCGTCGCGTAGCAGATCCTCCGTTTGATGCAGCGTGCTGACGAGTGCGTGCGCGGCCGTTGCGACGCGTGCCTCGTTCGGCGCGTTGGCGGATGTGGCATCGGCATCACGTTCGCGGCGCGCATTCCGGCGCTGCGGGAGCAGAGACACGCTCAACGTCAGGGGCCACACGAGGGCGATGCCGGTGGCGCGCAGCAGACGAGCGGGATGGCGCGCGTGTGTGCGCTGACGTAAGAAGTAAGCGACGCCGACGGGTGCGGCGGCGGCGAGATAGACGATGATGAGTTCGCTCAGGCGCATGGCAACAGGCGAGAGGGCAACGGTCATGCCAGCAGCATCCATAATGAGGCGAGTTGATCCTCAGTTCGTGGTCACTCGTTCATAGCAAACAGGTTAGATGTTATCAGGGGTACATGTGTAAGGTCGGACAAGCAATTACGACTAATACTCAAGTTGGCAAAGCGCGCGATGACGCTGTGCCGGTTGGCGTTCTGCAAACGTCTGCTGGCAGGCGAACCAAGTGAGACCGCAACTGAATCACAACGTATCAGAATTGTGCGCGGGTGCTATGCGAAATGGACGATTCGGAAACTACGAAGTAACGATTCGGTTGGGCAACGTGAGGGCGCATGTAGAGGCTCTAATGTCCGCGAGCATAGGCAAAGATAAGAAAGAGCATGAAAAGTGCGCGGAAATAGAGGAACCAAGCAATGGGGTCATGCGTCTAATGAAGCGTGGCCTGTTAGTTGCAAAAGAAAAGCGCACCGGACGAACCGTTAGACCGGGAAGCGAACAAACAGGAACATTATCTTCGTCAGGTTCGTCTTAGGGAAGTAAGGGATTCATAATTTTCATCACGGGTGAAGTCATCATGACGACGAGAACAAACGTCAAAGTCATCAAGCGCAGCGAACGTGCGGCGCAAGAGGCGCAGGAAACTGCCGCCGAACAGACGGCGAAGAAGTCTACACAGGAGACCGCGCACGACATGGTTACGACCGTGACCGGTTGGGTCGCGGAGTTTCAGCAGAAGCGGCGCGCTGAGACGCGGCAGGCGCTAAAGACGCTTTTCTCCGATGTGACGCCGCAGCCGGGCAAAGCATAATTTTCCGACAGTAGTAACCAAGTGCCTGCGCCTGCTCGATGTGACTCATCGGGCAGGCGCGTTGCTTGTAATCGGTCAGTTACGTGAGCAGAGCCGCGTTCTATGTACGAGCTTTAGTGTGCTGACCTCAACTCAGCACAACATAAAGGGCTGGTTTGAAAACAAACCTCAGGTAACTGACCGATTACCGTTGCTTTGCTAAAACTATTGACACGCGCAAGCCACGCGCGTAGCATCGCGCCATTCGTCACCCAACTTTATTAAGAGACGCTTACGCCTATGAAATCAGTCGCAAAGAAGCAGACGCCGCAGGGCGGCCCGCGCCGCGTCTTCGCTGCGATCCGCAAACCCGTCGCCCCGCCGGGCCACCCGCTCACGCAAGCTAAGCCCGAAGAACGCGCGCATCCCGCCGAGCGCAAGGTGAAACACAAACGGCCCGTCCGCACAGATGAAGACTGAGCGGACGGACATGGACAACGAAAGCGCGCGTGCCTTCCTCGCACACGCGCGCTTCCTGCTCGCGCACGACTATCTGCCGCGCATTGAACACTGTCTCGCCGCGCTCACCGAGGCGGACGTGTGGTGGCGGGCTAATCCGGCCTCGAACAGCATCGGCAATCTGCTCTTGCATCTCGCGGGTAACGCGCGCCAGTGGATCATCTGCGGCGTCGGCGGCACGCCGGACGTGCGCGAGCGCGACCGTGAATTCGCGTTGCTGGAAGACGATAGACCAAGCGCGGTTGCTGCGCTGGCGCAGTTACGCGCCACGCTCGCCGAGGTTGACGACGTGCTGGCGCGCCTCGACCCGGCCGGTCTGTTGGCCCGGCGCACCATTCAAGGGCGCGCGGACGTATCAGTGCTCGAAGCCGTCTTCCACGTCGTCGAACATTTCTCCATGCACACAGGACAGATCATTCTCCTCACCAAGCAGCGCACAGGTCGCGATCTCGCCTTCTATGATTTCTCCAGTGGCGAGCCGCGCACGCAGTGGAGTGAATAGTTTTCAGTTTCGAGTTTTCAGTTTTCAGTAACAAGCTACGTCAGCGATTGCTGTAAACTGAAAACTCGAAACTGAAAAATATTAATTCCTATTTTGAATATGGGCGGTTATTGGTTAATATAAAAAAGTTGGTTAATTATTATGT
>JANMAD010000040.1:0-6788 GCA_031359515.1 Acidobacteriota bacterium
GCGCCCGCCGCGTTGTAGAAATCCACGAGCGCGTGCAGCCGCGCGTGATATTGCTCCGCATCAGCCGCCGCATAGGCCGCGTCCTTTTGCGCAAGCAAAATCTTTTCTTCGAGCGCGCCTAAGCCCGCGCGGCGACTCAGATTCTGCAACAGCGCGAGCGTGCCGTGCGGATCGGATGCGACTTTGAGCGCGTCGTCCGCGCGTGTCTGCCAATCGCGGTAGAGCGCGGACAGTTCATCGCCCGTCGCGCGCTCGGCTGCCAACGCGCCCAATGCTTCGGGCAATGCGCCATCCAACACTTGCAAACGTTCGCGCGCTTTGCCCGCGCGTTGCTCGTCGCGCCCATCCGCATCAGCCAGCAGACGCTCACGCAGTTGCCACAGGCGCGCCGCGATCTGTTCGAGCGGCTCGTCTGCCCGCAACGTCTGCACGTAGCCGGTGATGTCTGCGGCGCGCAGTTCGCTCTTGTAAGGCGCGGTGACGAGCGCGGCGAACGCTTGGCGGTAAGCGGCGACGGACTGCGCCTGCTCGTTGACGTGCGCGGCGGCGGCAAACTGTTCGTGCGCGGACTGCGGCGCAGGCGTCGCTTGCGGTTCGGGCGGCAACTTCTGGCGCGCGATCTCAGCTTCGCGCTTGCGCCCCAACGCGCTGAGCAACGCGACGGTCTGCCGTATGTACTGCGGATCGTCGTTCGACAACTCCCCTGCCTTCGCGAGCGCGCCGAGCGCGCCATCAAAGTCCTTGCCGCGTTTGCACACGTCCGCGAGCGCGGCATAGAGGTCGAGCATTTCGGGTTGGTTGACGAGCGCGGCGCGATAGTTCGCGGCGGCAGCGTTGAATTCACCCTTCGCTTCGTAGATGCGCGCCAGCACGACGTTCCAGCGATAATTTTTGTACGCCTGTTGCGCCGTCTGCTGGTAGTAGGCTACAAGCGCATCCCCGCCGCCATAGCGTTTGACGTACGCGAGCGCGGCATCGAGCGTCTGTTCGTCGTCCGGGTCGCGGTTGATGATCTCTATGTGCTGCGCGACTGCCGCGCGATAATCGCGCAGCCGCGTGAACGCATCAATCATCTGTGTGCGCAACTCGGCCACTTGCGCCCGTATCTCCTTGAGGTCGCCGTCCTGCGCTTTCGTGGCCGCGAACGTCTCGTTGAACACTTCTGCGAGCGCCGCACGCTGACCGGTGCGGACGTAGAGCCGCGCCAGCTCGTGAAAGACATCCGGGTTCAGTTCGTCTTCCGCGTGCAGCGCACGCAGCACACGCGCGGCCGCGTCCGTCTGGTTCAACTCCAATTCGCGCGCGGCCAAACGGCGCGCGAAGACGTAGTGGAAACGCCCGCGCCCGCGCGTCATCCCGGCGCGCAGCACATCAAGCGCCGACGCGCGCCGCCCCAACCGCCAATAAAAATTCGCGCTCTCACTGAGCACACCATAATTCGTCGGATACCCGTCGCGCAGTTCATTCAATACAGCAACGGCTGCGTTCGTCTCGCCCGTGCCCGCGTAACTCTCCGCGAGTTGCAGGCGATAAGAAATACGCGAGTGCGGCCCTTGTGCGACTTCTGTTAACCGCGCAAGCGCGGCACGTTCGCCTTCCCTATTCTCGGCTTCAGAAAAGATGGAGCGGGCGCGCTCAAGAAACGGCTGCTCGTGCTTGACCTTGATCTCTTGCCGCAACAAGGTCGCCGCTTCAGTCTCCTGTCCCGCCGCTTGCAGCAGCGAGGTGTAGCCAAGCACAAGCGGCGCATCATCGCGCGCGTCGTGTCGCGCTTGCGCCACTGCCTGTCGCAACTGCGTTGGGATACCCGGCCGCTGGTAGAGCGTGAGCAGACGCCGCTTCGCACGCTCGTAATCATCTGCGTTCTCAGCAAGCGCGTGTGCATATTCGACGAGCGCGGCCCGTTGTTGATGTTGCGCTTCGAGGATCGCGCCGACCTGGAAAGCGTAGCGCGTCTGATCATTCACCTGCGTGCGCAGTTCTTTAATGACGCGCAGGGCGTCCGCATATTGGAAGTAGTCCCAATAGACGGTCGCCGTCGCAAGGTACGTCTCCGGCTCGCCGCGCCCCAACGCGATCAGTTGTTCCCACTCGCCGCGTGCGCGGTCGTAATTGCCTAGCTCGGCCTGCAACTCGCCGGCGCGCGTGCGATAGTCGGCGACGGCCGGCGCGGCGTCCGCCAGCGCGTGGGTCGCGGCCCCAGCTTCTTCCAAGAACCGGCGATTATGTTGCCCCAACGAGCGCGTGAAAGCGATCAGCCGCTCGGCATATTCGGGCGTGTTCGGGTAGAGCCGATTCAACTCGCGATAGGCATCAATCGCGTCCTCATAGTCCGAGAGCCACGCGGCAGCGTCAGCGCGAAAAAGTTTGTACGGCAAGACCGCCAACGCGCCCGGATCGTTTTCCGCTTGCGTGCGGCAACGCTCGCGCGCCTGTGCGAGATGTGCGCGCAGCTCATTTTGTTTGGCAAGGTAAGCGAGAAACTGCGTGCGCGTCTCGCGCGAGACGAAGAAATATTCGGCCGTCAACGCGCGCCATTCAGGCCAACGCTCGTGCGCGCTGTAGAACTGCAACAGCCCCGCGACGAAATTCATGTTGTGCGGGAAACGCTCGTGCGCGAGACTGTAGAGACCGAGATAAAATTGCGCATCGAAACTTGCGGCATCGGCGTGTGCGCGTGTGGCGACGAACTGATCGAGATAAGCGGTTGCCTCTTCGTCGTTCATTTGCGCCAACAACTCGCGCGAGAATTGGGCAAACTCTTGCTTCCGCTCGCGCCGCAGAAACCAACGCGCCATGCGGTCGCGCCAGACGTTATTGGGAAACTGCTTCAACGCAGCTTGATAGACGCGCAACTGCTCGTCGGCCAGCTTCGTCTGCCCCAGCCATTGCAGCATCTGTTCATACAAGCCCGGCTCAGCCGGATACTTTTTGATCTCCGCCGCATAGAGCGCGAGGATGTCGGCGGTGCTATCGTCGCGCGCGAGCGCAGCGACGTAACGTTCCAGCACCCCCGCGTAAGTGACGCTGCTAACGCGCTCATCCGTGCGCGTGCGCCAGCGCGCGGTCGGCACAGCCAGATGATCTTGATACTGCACGTGATCGTAGTAGTAATAATTTTCCGTCGTCGGCTCGCCGTGGCCGGGAATGTCTATCCCGCGATTCGAGTCGGGTGGATAGGCGGCGAGCGTGGGCTTCGCGTCGGTCGGCTCGGCGTTGACGTTCAGCGTCTGCGTGGCCTCGTCGGTCGCGGCCTGCATCTGTCGCGCGTCGGGCACGACCGGCGTGTCCGCCGGTCGGTGTTGGCCGAGATGGTCGAGGATGCGTTGATAGAGGGCATGCTCTTTGTCGTGCTGCTCAAGCGTCACGTAACAGTCGGCCAACTTCAACGCCACTTCGGGAAACTGCGGCGCGTCCGCATAACGCCCCTCGAATTCGGCGAGTGTCGCGGCGGCTACGTCCACTTCGCCCGTCGCTGTGTAGAGGCGCACGATGTCGAGATACATCTGCGCCAGTTCGGGCGCGGTCGGATACTCCTGTCTGTACGCGCTGAAGATGCGATAGGCGACGGCGCGATTGAAATACTTGACCGCGTCGCCTTCTGCCTTAGCCAGTTCAAACTGTGGCTCAGTGTCCGAGAAGAGCAGCGAGAGGATGCCGCCGGTGATGCCCGGATGCGGATCGGCGGTGGCGATGTCCTGATAGAATTTCAGATCGCCGGCGGTCAATGCCAGCCGCTCACCCTTTGCATCCGCGAGCAACGCGAATAGTTGATAGAGGACTTTCGCGCGCAACTCGCCACCCGGCTTGAGGCCGCCCTGCAAGTAGAGCGTGTAGAGAAGGCGGGCGGCGGCATCGGCGTAGCCTTCCGCGAGCAACAGCCGCGCGACGGTGGCCAACTCTTCCGGTTTCCATTGCATCCCGCGCGCCGCCCGCGCCTTCTCCAATTGGACGAAGATGTCCGGGTCTGCTTCGTAAGCGTGCTGCGCGAAATGCGCGAGCCGCACGGCCGCGTCATAGTTCGTCGGGTCGCGGCGAAAAGCGGCGCGCAGCTCGCGCCCGTACGCGCGAAAGCGATCATGGTCTTTGAGGTATTCGTAAAAAGAATCTGACAGCTCATCCGACCAGAACGGATCGAACGCGGCCTGATAAATTTGCTCGACTTCGCGCGCCCGCCCCAACGTATCGAGGATGTCCGCCTCTTTGGTGAGCAACTCGGTCGTGCGCGCGGGAAAGCGCGTCTTGTGCGCCCGCAGCACCGCGAGCGCCGCCGCGTGATTGCCCTCGGCCGACAACTTATCTATGTACTGTTCGATGATCTCGTAGGCGGTCGGGTCTTGCGCGATCACGCCCGCGTAAAATTCAGGCGTGAGATACTTCGGCAACTCATGCACGCGCGCAAGCTCGACCAGACGCGCCATCAAGCGCGTGCGCTCGCCGACGGGTGCGCGCGTGAGCAGGCGTTCAAGCACCGTCGCCTCTTGCGCGAACTCGGCGCGGCGATCATAGAAAGCAGCCAGCGTTTCGAGCGCGCCCGCGCCCTCGTACTCAAGCGCGACGTAACGCGCCAATTCGCGCGCAGCCTCGTCGGTACGGCCCAACTTCTCGTCGAGTTGCGCGAGCTTCAGCAGCAACTCAGGCTCATTGGGATGTTTCGCTTGTACGTCGGCGAGTCGGTTGCGCGCCTCGCCCGTCGGATACGGCACGAGCGCCTGTGCGCCGAAGAACTCAGTGCGCGTGTACAGGGCCGCTTCGATGAGCATCGCCGGCTCTTGTTCATGTGCGGCGCCAACGTGGCGCGGTTGCACGATGGCGAGCGCGGCGTAAGCGATGAGGCAGGCGAGCAGGAGCAAGCGCGGGGCGGAGACAAGCCTCACGCAAAGGCGCAAAGACGCAAAGGGGAGCGCAAAGCAGCCCCGTACCGCTTTGCGTGCTTGTCTTTGCGCCTTTGCGCCTTTGCGTGAGCTTCTCTGCTTCATCATCGCCCCAGCACTGCGATCCGCAGTTCCGCGCTCGACTGGTTGTGCGCGAAGTCTTCAGCCGTGATGGTCAACACGTACTGCCCGGCGGCCAGCGTCGGCGGCACGCGCAAGACGCCGATGTTCGCCTGCTCTTTATCCGACCAAAAGAGTTGCGCGGGCTGTGCGCCGTAAAGTTTTGCGATCAGCCGCACGGTGTCGCTGTCCGCGCCGACGCGCACGTGCAACTCGTCGCCCGCGCGCACGGTTTGCGCCGGCACGCTCAAACGCAACTTCGGCGCATGGCTGTCAACGACGAAACTCTTCTCCTCCTGATAGCCGCGCCCGTCCTTGTCCGTCAGCAACAGGCGACAACGGTACGCGCCGTCGGGTAGCCACGCGGGCGCGAGGAAACGCACTTCCCATACATTGGCAGCCGGCAAATATGTCAAAGGCAACGTCTCGCCAAACGGCAGCACGGCGAAGACTGCGTTGATTGCCTTATCGGTCTTGACGCGCAGGACGGGGTCGCCCGGTTGGATCAGGCGCGGGCGCAACAATGCGCGCGGCGCGGCGAGGAACGCGGTGTAGGGCGTGACGAACTTATATTTCTCGGCGAGGCGGATGATCTCCGCGATGTAATCTTCGCGCTCGCCCTGCAAATCCATCACGCGCAACAACGCATCCACACGGGCGCGGGCCCACAGACGTGGCACGTGCTCGTGCGTGTCGTCGAATTCAGGTAGCGCAACGGTGCGCGTTAAATTGATCGACTGCGCACCGTATTGCCCTTGCACGGCGATGTCCGTCTGCGGCATGGGTTGTTTGTAACGACCGACGAAGGCCACGCTTGAGCCATCGAAGCTGTGCGCATCGGGCGTCGCATAGATTTGATAGAAAACTTTGGCGTCGGCGGTGAAGCGCAGGTCTTCGATATTCGGCGTGCCGATTTTGGCGAAGAAGAGGCGCAGTTGCGTCGTGATGTCTTCGGTCTCGCGTGCGCTCGCGAAATAGCCGTGCGTCTTTTGCGCGAGCGTTTCGAGCAGCGTGCGGTTGGCGTCGCCGCCGAGCGCGAAGGCGAAGACGCGCACCTGCGGCGCGGCGCGCTGTGCAGTTTGGCGCGGGCCGTTTGGCTTTTGCTCATCGAAGAGACGGATGATCTGCTGCAAGTCGGTTGTGCCGAGCGTGGGGTTGGCATCCGAGATGAGGACGATGCTGCGCTCGCCTGCGGGCAGCGCGGGCGCAAGCTCAAGCGACTTGGCAAACGCTTTGCGCAAGTCCGTGCCGCCGCCGAGCAGAGAGCCTTTGACGAAGGCCAGCGCTTGCTCGACGTGCTCCGGCGTCGCCGTGAGTGGCGTGGGCGCAAGCGCGTGCGTGTCTTCGTTGAAGAGAACGAGATTGAAACTGTCCTGCGGCGTTAAGCCGTGCAGGAAATAGTCGAGCGCCTCGACCGCGCGGGCGAGTTTGTCGCCGTACATCGAGAGCGACGTGTCAAAGAGCAGGATCAAGTTGCGCGGTTGTTGCGCTTGCGGCGCGTTATTACTTCGACTGTCGGCTCGCGCATGCTGTTCGTTGAAGAGTGCGCGGGCGGCGAAGTAGCCGTCGGGGTTGCGCGCGGCGAGCGCGGGATCGCGCAGATCGTACGCCGTGATCTGTTCGGGCGCGCGGTAGGCGATGAATGAGAGCGTGCTATCGGGCACGTCGATCCGGTAGTCGAACGAGAAGTCGTCTTTCAGTTCGATGTCGCGCGCTTGAAAATCGGCGGTGAACTCATGTGCGTTAGTCGTCGCAACGCCAAGTGGGTACGCATTGCTCTGCGGCGCGAGCGGC
>JANMAD010000093.1:0-1685 GCA_031359515.1 Acidobacteriota bacterium
GGTTCGTGTGTTTCGTGGATGAATTCTTCTGTCCCAATCCCATAAGGTTCGATTTAGAGTTTCAGGTAGTGGCGCAAACGGCTTGTGTGCTAAATTCTCGATCAGTTCCCGAAGAAACTCCCCGCTAATTTTAAGGAGAAATTTATGAGGCGTTTTGTCTTTCAGACGATCATGTGCGCGTTGGCGCTCGCTTGCGTGGCGAGCGGTTGCTTTGCAGCCGGGCTAGTGCGCCCGTTGACGATTGATGATCTGTTGCAGGTGCGGCGGGTGGGCGATCCGCAGTTGTCGCCGGACGGGAAGTGGGTCGCGTACAGCGTGGCCGTGCCGGATAGGGCGGCGAACCGGAGTCGCACGCAGATTTATCTGATCGCGGTTGACGGCGGCGAGGCGAAGCAGTTGACCAACGGTGATAGTTCGGCAAGTGAGCCGCGTTGGTCGCCGGATGGGAAATGGATCGCGTTCGTGAGCGGCGGGCAAATCTGGGTGATGGATGCGACGGGCGGGGGGCGCAAGCAGGTGACGACGATCTCGACCGACGCGGACGCGCCCGTGTGGTCGCCGGACGGGAAGATGCTCGCGTTCGTGTCGGATGTTTATCCTGAATGCACGAGCGACGAGTGCAACAAGGGGCGCGCGGGCGAAGTGGCGGCGAGCAAGGTGAAGGCGCGGACGATTGACCATCTGCTCTTTCGTCATTGGACGACGTGGAAGGGCGGGCAGCGCACGCACGTCTTCGTCGTCGCAAGCGACGGCGGCGCGGCGCGCGATGTGACGCCGGGCGATTACGATGCGCCGCCGTTTAGTTTGGGCGGGCCGTCGGATTATGCGTTCTCGCCGGACTCGAAGGAGTTGGCGTTCGTGCGCAACACGGAAAAGGTGGAGGCGACTTCGACGAACAACGACATCTTCGTCGTGCCGGTCGGCGGGGGCGAGGCGCGTCTGTTGACGGGCGCGAACAGGGGCGCGGATGCGTCGCCGCAATATTCGCCCGATGGTCGTTACATCGCGTACCGCTCGCAAGAGACGCCCGGTTTTGAAAGCGACCGTTGGCGGCTGATGCTCTACGACCGGCAGACGAAGCAGACACGCGAGTTGTTGTCGAAGTACGACGCTTACGTGGAAGGCTTCGCGTTCACGCGTGACAGTAACCACATCTTCTTCGTCTCAGGCGAACGCGGGCGACAGCCAATCTTTCGCGTCCACTTGCCCGACGGCAAGATGGAGAAGATCGCCGAAGGCTTTAACGACGACGTGCAAGTCTCAGCCGACGGCCGCATGATCGTCTTCACGCGCTCGTCGGCCGCAATGCCGGCGGAAATTTATAGTCTCAACGTCGGCAGCGGCGGCGCAACCGCCAAGCAGTTGACGCATGAGAACGACAAGTTCATCGCGGGGTTCGATCTGCCTGCGGCGACGGAAGAGACTTGGACGGGCGCGGCGGACGCGAAGGTGGCGGGCTGGTTGCTGAAGCCGGTGGGTTATGTGCAGGGGCGCAAGTATCCGCTCATCGTGTTGATTCACGGCGGGCCGCAGGGCGCGTGGAACGATAGCTGGGGTTATCGTTGGAATCCGCAAATCTTCGCGGCGCAAGGCTACGTCGTCTTCTTGCCGAACCCGCGCGGCTCAACCGGCTACGGGCAGCAGTTCACCAACGACATCTCCGGCGACTGGGGCGGCAAGGTCTA
>JANMAD010000116.1:0-6039 GCA_031359515.1 Acidobacteriota bacterium
CCGGGATGATAGACCGGCACGAGCAGAGCGTTGCCGGCCTCGGCGATAACTTCATCGCCTAACGTGATGACCGCGCCGATGGGCAGATTGCCCGCACGCTCGGCGGCGAGCGCGAGTTCGACGGCGCGGCGCAGGTAACGCAGATCAAGATCGTCGTGCTGTGTCTCTGTCATGTCTGTCTGCGCGCCGCGAAAATGATCGAGCGCGGGATGCGATAGCTATCTGCGGGCCAACCCTTGCGTCGCTTGCTCAAGACAGGCTCAACGAAGTTTTGCAGCGTGAAGCCGTTGGCGAACAACACGGCGAAATAATCCGGCAAGGGGTGATAGTAGTTCCAGACCGTCACGTCGCAGCCTTGCAGGTGCAGCCAAACTTTTTGCCGGCGCGAGAAATCGAAGCCGGGCACTTTCTGGAAGAAGCGGATGGGATGATAGATGGAGAAGATGAGCCGCCCGCCCGGCCGCAGCCACGCGCGAAAGTTTTTGAAGACCGGATTGAGCGCGGGCGAGTACATCAAGCACAGGCTCGCGTTGATGAGGTCGAACGAAGCGCGCGGGAATTTGACGCGCTCAAAGTCAGCTTGAAAAAAGTGACCGCGCCCGCCGCAACGCGCTTGCGCCGCTTGTAACATCTCTTCGCTGATGTCTATGCCGGTGACACGCGCGCCCGCGTCGAGCAGCGCGCAGGCGTGGCGGCCCGGCCCGCAGCCTACGTCAAGGACAGCTTTGCGCCGGACGTTGCCGGCCAGCGCGAGCATCGTCGGCAACTCGGTGTAGTCGCTGATGGCGAGTGATTTGTTCGCGCTGTAAGTGCGGCCGATCTCGTCGTAGAGCTGTTCAACTGAATTCGTTCTCA
Organism: Acidobacteriota bacterium; assembly: GCA_031359515.1. Classification (GTDB taxonomy): domain Bacteria; phylum Acidobacteriota; class Blastocatellia; order Pyrinomonadales; family Pyrinomonadaceae; genus QHXQ01. Next base: position 856 of record JANMAD010000116.1, read on the forward strand.
TCGCCCTGATACGCGCAGAGCTTCAACGGGTGCGCCCGTTGAAGCTCTGCGGGAAAGTTATCTTGCTGCCGTTTGTTAGAACACAAACTTGACGGCCAGTTGCAGTTGGCGGGGATCGCCGACGCCCTGCCGCAGGAAGCCGTCGAAGTTGAACAACCCCGGTGTCGAGAGCGGGTTGATGTTGTTCGCGTTGTTGAAGGTATTGAACATCTCGACGATGGGGATGAGCGCGGTGCGCTCGCTGAAATGGAACGGGCGCTGCAAACGCCAGTCGAAGGTGAAGAACTTGTTGTCTTTGCGTGCGGTGTTGCGATTGGTCGCTGTCCGCGCGCCCGGCGTGATCGGTTGTGCGCTGCGCGCCTGCACGCGCGCGTTCCCTTCCAAGCCCCACGGCAGTTCCGCGTTCGTGTAGAAGTTGAACTTATGGCGGATGTCGCGGTCGGAGAGCGCGTAGTCGAGTTGCAGGTTGTTGATGTCGAACGAGCGGTCCGTGAACGGGTCGCGCTCGTTGGAATCGTCATCTTGATCTTTCGACAAGACGTAGTTGGCCTCGAACTGGTAGCCGTGACTCAGACGCTTGCGCACGCCCACCGTGAAGCCGCGATAGAGCGACTTGCCGAGCGCGCTCGTGACCTGTACTTCGCCGAGATAGTCGCCGAAGATTGGCAAGCCATCAGCAGCCAGCTTGCGATTGAAGTTCAGAAAGCGAGTGAGATGGACGCCTTTGGCGTGGGTAAAGTCAAAATAGAGCGACACATTGTTGGCGATCTCTTGCTCAAAGGCGACGTTCGCGGTGTAGATGCGCGGGTTGGCGTAGTCGCGGCTGAACACGCGCACCCCCGAGAAGCATGGGAAGGGGTTATTGAAGCGGCCGGGCGCGAAGTTGCGGGTCGAGCATGACCCGCGCGTCGGCGTTACTAACCCAGGCCAGACCGGGCGGATGGTTGGGTTCGCGAACTGCCCGCCGGCAATCGTCTGCTGCTGCACGCCGTTCGTAGTGATCGAGCCGACCTGCGAGAGCATGTTCTGGCGCGCGTAGTAGATGCCATAGCTCCCACGTAGCACAGACTTCTGGTTGCCCGCCACGTCCCACGCGAAGCCGACACGCGGCTGGAATTCCTTCTTCGGACTAGGCAGCGTGCCGTCCGAGGGGAAGCGCGGATCGTTGAGGAAGATACCGTAAGCAGTTTGTGTGGGCGGCACTAATGGTTCCGGGAAGATTTGCGCCTCCCAGCGTAGGCCGTAGTTGAGCGTGAAGTTCGGGCGCACCTTCCAACTGTCCTGCGCAAACAGCGCGTAGTCTTCGTTCTTGATGTTGGACGCGCCAGCCGCGTCTGTGGCAGGTCCCGCCGGCCCTGCGCCTTGCAGGTAGAGCAGGAGCGGCGTGCCGGTCGAAGTCGTGCCTGCGGGGCAAGGCGTCGGGGCAGTGACGAACGTGCCGTTGGAACAGCCCATGACGTTGGGGCCGAAGCCACCGGCCGCTGCGGGCGAAGCGTAGCGCAAGAAGCCTGTGACCGAATCGAAGATGTAGCGCCCGCTGAAGAAGCCGCGAAAGACCTGCGAGTTGCGGCTGTGTATCCATTCGCCGCCGACCTTCACGGTGTGCGCGCCCGCGATGATCGAGAAGTTGTCGCGGAATTGCGTGCGTTTAAACGTCTCGTCAACGCCCGGTTGGAGGAAGAACGGATTGCCGAAGCGGAACGTGTTGACGAAACCGATGGCCGTGTCGGCCGGCACATTCGACGGCGTGGCCGCGCGCGGCCGCACTTCACGCCCGTAAGTGAAATGGAACTCGTTCACTTTCGTCGGCGAGACGGTGGTGAACAGGTTCACGTTGAAGTTGTTGATCTTCGACGGTCCTTCAATACCGTTGGCCGAGTTGCCGTAGGTGCTCACGTCGAAGGTCTGATTCTCGTTGCGTGAGTAGTCGAAGTTGTGCGAGATGGTGAGCTTGTTGCTGTTGCTGATGTTCCAATCAAGTTTGCCGAGGATGGCCGAGTTGCGCACGGGCCGTTTGCTGGGCAAGCCCTCTTCCTGCTGGCGCGTCGCGCGGATGAAGCTTAGGAGCGCGAGCCGTTGGCAATCCGCGTTGCTGTTGATGAGGGCCTCGTTGGCGAGAATCGTCGGACTTTGCACCGGGCACGGTGTCGGCCCGGTCTGCACGCTCAGATTCGCGCGCGTCAGGTTCTCGAAAATTTGCTCGAAGGCGACGAAGAAGAACGCCTTGTCGCGCTTGATGGGGCCGCCCACGTTGCCGCCGAATTGCTCGCGGTGAAAATCCTTGAGCGATTGACCATCGGACGTGTTAGCGGTCAGCTTTTCCAGCCGTTGAAAATGAAATAGCCCGCCATGCACTTCGTTCGTGCCAGACTTGGTGACGACGTTGACGACGCCGCCCGCCGTGCGCCCGAACTCGGCACTCGCGCCGGTGGCGACAACCTGAAACTCCTGCACGGCGTCGAGCGGGATGTCTATCGCGGCGCGTTGCCCGCCCGACTGCTCGCCGAAGAAACCGTTATTGTAGTCGCCGCCGTCGAGGCTGACGTTATTGAAGACGCCACGTTGGCCGGCGAAAGTGATCTCGTCTCCGTCCGGCCCCTGCACGACGGAGACACCCGGCGTCAGCGTCAACAAATCTTCAAACTTACGCCCCAGCACCGGCAGGTTGCTGACCGAACGCTCGTTAATCGTCGTGCTGACTTCGGTCTTGCTGGTATCAATCGTCGGCACGGCCGTGATGGTCACGCGCTCGGCGAGGCCCGACACCTTCATGCTCAGATTGAGCGTGACGGCTTGCCCGACCGTGAGCGGGAACGCCTCTTGCACGAGCGTGGCGAAGCCGGTCTTCGCAACGGTCAGCGTGTAGCGCGCGGGCGGCAATTGCAGAAAGGCGAACCGCCCGTCGTCGTTCGTGACGAACGTCTGGCTCGCGTTGGTGTCGAGATTTTTCACCTCGACGCTCGCGCCGGGCACGCTCGCGCCCTGCTCGTCCGTGATGCTGCCCTGCACGACGCCGGTCGTGATCTGCGACTGCGCGCGGGCCGCAGGCGGGCCGACCAAAGCGCAGGTCAGACAGAGGAAAAGATTGACGACCAGCGTCGCCGCGAATCGAAAGGGATAGTGACGCATCATTAGCTCCTGTCGCGGAATCTGTTACAGCATGCTGCCGACCGAACACTGTGAGACCTTGTGGCACATACAACTTGGACTAACGGGCGCGACGGCCAATGCGAGGTAGGTCGGCGCGGCGTGTGCTTAGTGCAAAAGGCTTATGCCGAAAGCGATGCGAGGGCGAAACTAAATTGCGGCTCATCCTAATGAAACGCTCCGCGCGCTGTCAATACAGACAGCTCATTCTGTAACATTCAGTTCATGCGGCAACAGCACCGACCATCAATGCAGCGCAGGGCACGCCCGCGCTGCCAATCAGCGAGTGTTGCGTGCGCGCCGCAACCAACGAGATGTGCGTGGCCGCGGCGCAACAGCAGGACTGCGCTGACTTGTGCTGTCAACTTCAAATCGTAACTTGTGCCGCCTCTTCAGCCTATCTACAGCGCGCGGCATAGTCGTTGCTCAAGTATTCGCGTTCTACTTAAAACAGCAACGCCACAGGGCATGCCCCACACCGAGAGGATCGAGCCTCCATTTGATCAGCCAGACCACACTAGCGAGCGCGGCCGCGACGAGCGGCTTGGGCTTGCATACCGGTGTGCCCGTCCACGTGCGCCTGCGCCCCGCACCGCCCGACACCGGCTACATCTTCATCCGCACAGACCTCGACAACTTCGAGTTGCCCGCCACCGTCGAGTGCGTTGCACATTCGAGTTATGCGACGACGCTCATGCACACGGGCGTCTCGCTCGCGACTGTGGAGCATCTGCTGGCGGCCCTCAGTGGTGGCGGCGTGGACAACGCCTATATCGAAGTGGACAATCTTGAAGTGCCGATCATGGACGGTTCGGCCGAACCGTTCACGGAATTGATCGAGCGCGTCGGTGTGGTTGCGCAACCGGCGGCGCGGCGCGCGTTGCGTGTGCGGAAAAAGATCGCGGTCGGCGAAGGCGCGCGGCGCATGAGCGTCGAGCCGCACGAGGGTTATGAGATCGATTGCCTGATCGATTTCGCGCACCCGCTCATCGGCACGCAACGTCTGCGCTTCGACGCGCTCGACCCCGCTGCCTTCAACCGCGAGATCGCGTGGGCCCGCACCTTCGGCTTCACCAACGAGATCGAAGCCCTACGGCGCGCGAACTTGATCCGCGGCGGCTCGATTGATAACGCCATCGTGCTCACACCCGACGGCATGTTGAACGAGCAGCCGTTGCGCACGCGCGACGAGTTTGTGCGCCACAAGATTCTCGACATCATCGGCGACCTTGCGCTCTTAGGCATGCCCTTGCTCGGACTCGTGCGCGCCGAACGCAGCGGGCACATCTTCCACGCGATGTTGATGACGAAACTCCTGCGCGACGATGCGGCGTGGGAGGTCGTGGACATGCCGGTTGCGGTGGCAGTCACGGCTTGACGCATGCTGCGCCTGTCGTTTAGTTAATCTTTTCTGGCGCAACAAACTCTGCGATCACTTCGATTAGCCCGACGATATTCCGGTTCAGCAGAGACAATTCTTCCGCTGGAATCCAAAGCTCGCGATGCTCTGCGCCACCGACGACCTGCGGCGTATATTTACCGAGAAACTCTGAACGAACATGGAAGCGCGTCACATAGCCGCGCCCATCCGCGTTGTATTTCATGTTCCAGTCGCGCGCTATCTGCGTTGCATATTCTTCGTTCAATACGGGGTAGAAGATCGGCTGATCGGGTAGACGCGGCGGGAACTCTCGATAGCCGCTCTCACGAATCAACGTCAACTCTGCCGTCCCCACCGGCCGATACAACACAGTCATTGTCTCGTCTGTCATCTCGCGCTTTAATCCTCTCGCACAAATTCATAGACGATGTGTACGCGCAACTCGCCTTGCGCGATCTCGTGGCGCACCTCTTTCGCGTGCAACCGGAGCGCGCCGCCGGTGGCTAGTTTCGTGAGCGGCAGGCGCAGCGAGAGTTGCTCGGCACGCAGGATTTCGATGGGGTTGATGCGTGCGTCGAGCGCGTCTTGCACCAACCCCGTGATGCCGTTGTTGAAGAGCGCGGGCACTTTGCTCAAATGCACTTCGCGCACGATGG
>JANMAD010000139.1:0-5546 GCA_031359515.1 Acidobacteriota bacterium
TCGCGTATGCCGATGGTCACCTTGCGCCGCTCGACCGTGTCGCCCTCTTTATCCGTGTGCCGCACGACGAAGACGAAACTCTCGTCGCCATCAACGACGACGGCCGCTTCCGGCACGACCAATGCGTTGGCATGCGTCTCAACCGCGATGCGCGCATCGGCAAAGAGACCCGCTTTCAACTCGCCGCCCTCATTCGCCAGACGCACGCGCACCGCGACCGTGTTGGTCTGTGGGTCAACGGCCGGCGCGACCTGCACCACGCCGCCGGTGAACTCGCGCTCAGGGAACGAGTCGGCGCGCACGGTCGCGAGGTTGCCGGTCTTGACGCGGCCGAGATATTGCGCCGGCAAGTTGGCGACGAGATCGAGCGCGCTTGACTCAATCACGTCGAAGACGGGCGTCGCCGGATCGACCGCTTCGCCATCGTTGATCGCGCGCCGCGTCAACGTGCCGCTGATCGGCGCGCGGATCGCTGCGCGGGCAAGCTCGGCCTGCGCGACGCTCAAGGCTGCAACGGCCGCTTCGACGCCGCCCGCCGAGACATTCACCTGCGTGCGCGCTTCGCCGACGCCGCGCGCTGCGCCCGCCCGCGCTGCATCGAGCGCGGACTGCGCCTGCGTGACCGCGCCGTTCGTCACGGTCGCTTGCGTCTGCGCCTCTTCCACTTCCCTGCGCGCGGCGATCCCGCGCTCGAAAAGTCGCTGCACGCGCGCGAGATTGTTCTGCGCCTGCGTCTGATTGGCGCGGGCTTGCGTGAGCGCGACTTCTGCCTGTCTGATCTGATCGGCCGCGAGCGTCTGGCTCTGCGTGCCGGCGGCGGTGCGCGCCTGCGTGGCCGTCGCCTGCGCTTGCCGTACGGCCGCCTGCGCCTGCGCGACCTGCGCGGACAGCACGCTGCGATCAAGTTCCGCCAGCACTTGCCCCGCGCGGACATGCTCGCCCACTTGCGCCAGCACGCGCGTGACCTTGCCGGCCGTCGCCGCGCTGAAACTCGTTTCGTGCCCCGGCAGCGCGTTGAGCGTGCCCGCCGCTTCGACGTACTCGCGCATCTCCGCGCGTGCGCTCGACGCGACCGCGACTTCGACCACGACCACTGTCTCCGGCTCTTCCTTCGCCCGTCCACCGACCAGCCACGCGATGAGCGCAAGCGCCGCGACCGCCACCGCCGCGACTGTGACCGGCCCCACCCAGCGCGGGCGGCGGCGCATCACGTGAGCAGGCGTCGCAGCATCGCGCACGTCTGCTCGTGGCGCGTCGTCCGCGTGTTTCGCTTCGTCGCCTGCGCGCGTCTCGCTCATCTCAATTCCACTCCGGCCGTTCCTTCCAGTTCGGCGAGCGCCGACTGGTAATCGAAGAGCGCCTGCAAATAACCTTGGCGCACTTCGCGTGCGCCGCGTTGCGCGTCAACCACCGGCAGAATGCCGGTCTGCCCCGCGCGATAAGCCTCTTCCACCAACTCGCGCACGCGCTCCGCATCAGGCAGCAGTTTCGTTTCGTAAAAACTCACCTGCTCGCGCGCGGCGTCGAGACGCAGCATAGCTTGCCCGATCTCGGCGGCGATGCGTTGCCGCGTCGCATCGCGTTCGGCCGCGAGTTGCGCAATCAGCGCGTTGCTACGCGCGATCTCGCCGCGATTGCGATTGAAGAGGGGCAAGGGCACGGTCACTTGCAGCTTGAAGCCGTAATTGTGCGGCAAACTCGGATCGATGCTCTCGATGCCCGGTTCAAGCAACAGATCAGGGATGCGCGCGGCGCGTGCGAGCCGCAGACGGCTCTGCTCGGTCGCAAGTTGTTGCTCGGCCGTGCGCAGCTCGACGTTTTGGGCCAGCGCGCGGCGGATGAGATCGGTGGGGCTGATTGTTGTGTGGACGCTGAACAGCGAGTCCTGCAAGTCGAGCGGCGCGGCGGGCGCGCGATTGAGTAGTTGATTAAGCGCGGCGCGCGAGACACGCTCGGCATTCTCCGCGCGCGTCTGTTCGTTGGCGGCCCGCGCGCTCGCCAGTTTCGCTTGCAGCACTTCAAACTGTGCGATGTCGCCGGCCGCGAAACGCGCTGCGGCTATCTCGACCAACGTATTGGCTTGGGCCACAGCCTGCCGATTCAGCCCCAGCGTGTCGCGCGCAAGCGCAAGATTGAAATAGGCCACACGCACGTCGCGCCGCAGCGTGCGCAACGCCGCCGCTTCATCCAATACCGCCAGACTCACTTCGCCGCGCGCAACCTCCAAACGCCGCGCACGCTTCCCACCCAATTCGACGGGCTGCGAGACTGAATAGTTCAGACGCGGCTCGGAGCGCGTGTAGCCGGTGATGAATTCCGGGTTGGGGCGCTGCCCGGCGACGAGCAGACCCGCTGCCGCGACCGCGCGCCGCAGGCGCACCGCATTCACCTGTAAATTATCGCGCGCCGCCTGGGCAAAGACTTGCTCGAAGGTCAGACCATCACTCGCGGCCGTCTGCGGCGCAGACGAAGCCGCGGCCGAGTCTGGTGCTGTTTGCGCGCAAGCCGATACGTGCGCGAGCAGCATCACGCTCAACACCGCGCCGGCTGCGCACAGCAGGTGAGCGGCCCGTAGCCAGCCGGCCGCAGATGTAGAGACTGAAAAGTTCAAACGTATTTCTGCCGCGCGCACCGCGCAGCCGCGGAACGGAGTCAATCGTAGCGCTGCCGGCTATGGTCGCTTGTGTCGCGGCTTGCGCTCTTGCCGCTGCTCGCGCGCTTCACCGGCCGGCGTCTCATCCGTCACTTCCAACACCTTGCCTGTGCGCGCGTCCACATGCACTTCCTTGATGCCTGCGTCCGTGCTGATGTCGAAAGAATAGATCAACTGGCCGTGCTCCCGCTCCAACTCGCTCGACTTGATGCTGCCGCCCGGCACTTGCGCTAATGCGGTAGCGGTCGCTTGCTGCTTCGTGATCTGCGCGCCCCGCTTCTTCGGCTTACCCTCGGCGCTTACACCGCACACGAGCAATATGGCCACCAACAAAATATGTGTTCGCTTCATCTGTGTTTATCTCCTGCTGCATCATGCTCGCTCTACGTATGCTGGCATGATTGGTTTAAACGAACCCGCGACAATTCGACTGTGAATCATCGCGGGCCGGTTGTTGCGCATGAGCTTGCCGGTTCAGCGGCAACCCTCGTGCTCGCAGCTACAGGCGATGTCGGTCACGCCGGTCTTATGCGCGTCGCGGCAATACTCACCGCAAAAGTCGTCGTCGCCCGCGACCGTGCAGTCGCAATTGCCATGCTTACACTTGCGTGCTCTGTCGTCTGCCATGATGTCGTCTCTCCTTCGTCAGCGGCGCAGCTACGGTTGTTGGGGGTTCTTGGATAAGCCTAAGTGTAACGCGCGCCGGGCACACGTCAAGGTGCGGGACGAGCGCGGGCGCTGTGCCCGTGATTTCAAGGTGCGGGCCGCACGACGATCACCACGCGCTCTTTGCCCACGAGGATGTCAATCGGGTTGTCGAACTGTACCGGCAGCGTCTTGCCGTTGATGTTGATCTCAAGCCGTTGCGTCGTGCCAGCCGCAGGCGCAGACGCGGGCGCAGACGCGGGCGGCGGCGTGTTGGCGGGTGGCGCGGCGTTGTTTGGCGGCGCAGACGCAGGCTCGGCCGGTTTGGCCACGTCGGTCGTGCGCGTGAGCAAATTCAGAGCCGTGAGCCGCCAGGTGGTCGGGGTGCAAGTCAAGCGCAAGCTCGGCGTGTCCACTTCTGCCTGTTCGCCCGGCGCAAAGGCTTCGAGTTTCCACAAGCCTTCGCCGCAGCGCACGCCGTCGGCGGCATAAAACGTGGCATAGCCGGAGACGTAGTTGTAGAAGAAGCCGCTGCGATTCTCGACGACGACGAGGACGTTGCGCACGGGCGCGTCCACCGTGCCCGCAAGCTGCGTTGTACGCAGACGCCCGCCGAGCGCGACGCGCCCGGCCACGTCGTAAGCAGTCGCCTGCTCCGTCAACGCCACACGCGGCTCATTCGTCACCCCCGCCGTATTCGTCGTCGGCTGCTGCGCATGAACACTGATAGCGAAGCCACAAGCCAACCCGATCAACCACGCCACTTTGATCTTCACGTTCATTCTCCTCGAAAAAATTCGTGCTGCTTCATATGCGCTGCACGACCGCGATGATGTGTGTGCCGCCGTCGAGTGCGCCCGGCTCGCGGCAGAACTCGCGCTCCCAGCGCAGGAACGTCGGCCACAAAACCGGATCGTTCATCACTTCGCTGAGCGCCTCGCCCTGATTGACCGACAGGTAGTTCGCAGCCGAAGCGGCGACGAGTGTGCAGGGATGACCCTGCAACAGGGCGGCCAGTTCCGCCCAACGATACATGTGGCAATGATGCAGCCGCGCGATGTCGCCGGTCTGATCGCCCGTGCGTATGACTTGCTCGACTTCAGCGAGACTACGTTCGCGCGCCCACTTGACGACCGATGCGGCGAACTTGCGTGTTGCGCCCACGAGCGACATCACACTCAACAACACATACCCGCCGCGCTTTGTCACGCGCAGCAATTCGGTCAGCGCCTCGTCCGCGCGCTCCATCACATAGCTCAATGGGCCGCCGTAAGCGACCACTGCATCGAAACGCTCAGAGGGTAAGTCCGACAGGTCAACGATGTCCAGCACTTTGCGCGCGACCACCGCCGCCGCACAGCCGGCCGCCGCCACCCGTTCACGATTTAACTCAAGTTGCACCTGCGACACGTCGCCGACCGTCACGCGCGCCCCCAGATGCGCCAACTCAATCGTGAACCGGCCCGGCCCGGCACCGACCTCAAGCACCTCCGCACCCGCCTTGATGAACTCGCACAAGTACGAACGATGCAGATGAAAACTCACGCGCCCTTCGGCATCCGTGTCGAGCCGCGCCCACTCTTGCTCGCCCAGCGTGTCGAAGTAGCTGCGTATGACCTCTGGGTCGTAACTCGCGCTCATCGCTCCGCTGCCTCCCTGACCTAGCTGACTAGGTGAGTTGATATATCTCACCCGTCGCAGGGTTTATATGCTCGACCACGCTGTGTGGTTGAAGTTTATCTGGAAAGATGACGAGCACCATCTGGTCGGGCAATCTTGCCGAGACAGTTAGAAATCCTTCCAGGTTAGGCACGGCATACAAGGCAGCGCCGAGTCGTTGCGTGGGTGCGCGGCCAACCGGCACTTTGACCGATGTGGCCGGGCCGCGCAGTTTGTAGCCACGCCAATCGCCGGTTAACTCTTGTGCGTTGGTCGTGAATACGGATTGCTGCCCCCGCTTCGTTAGGTCGGCAACTCTGTGCAGGGTAACATTCACGTTTAGCACAGTCACCGGCTTGCGCGGATGCGATACTAAGCCGCCCGGTGTCATAGGCGAGCCGAACAGCGCGCCCACTTCAAACAACGCCAGCACATTCGTTTCCGCCAGATAAAGCACAGGAAAGGCAGGCGTGGCCAAACTGCCGTCGCTGAAGCGGCTCGCAACGGTAGCGGTGTGCGCGGTGCTTAAGGCGGAAGATAAGAAGTGCGGCGGGATGGCGCGATACCAAGTTCCGCCTTGTGCGCTGAG
>JANMAD010000142.1:0-1794 GCA_031359515.1 Acidobacteriota bacterium
CAGACCGTCAACCTGAGCGCCGATCAGACGCTCGACTTCGTTGCGCTGCCGGCTGCGGTGAACGAGTTACTCATCAGCGAGTTCCGCCAGCGCGGCCCCAACGGCGCGGACGACGAATTCATAGAGTTGTACAACAACACGAATGCGGCGCTCTCAATCGGCACGAGTGATGGCTCGGCGGGTTGGGCGCTCGTCGCCTCCGACAGCATCGTGCGTTACGTCGTGCCGGCCGGCACAAGCATCCCGGCGCGCGGGCATTTCCTCGTCGTCAACAACAACGCGGCTGGCGGCTACAGTCTGGCCGTCACCGGCGACGGCACATACACGCTCGACGTGCCGGACGGCGCGGGGTTGGCGCTGTTCCGCACGGCCGACCCGACGCAGTTCAGCGCGACCAATCTGCTCGACGCGGTGGGCTTCAACTCCGTGGCGAACGCGCTTTATCGCGAAGGCGCGGGGCTGCCGCCGGCCGGCACAACCATCGACGCGGACGCACAGCCGAGTTTCATGCGCCTGCTGACGACGGGCGTGCCGCAGGATACGAATGATAACGCGCCGGACTTTGCCTTTATCTCGACCACGGGCGGTTCATTCGGCGGCCCGGTCGCCTCGATCTTGGGCGCGCCGGGGCCGGAGAACATGGCGAGTCCCATCCAGCGCAACGCCCAACTGAAGGCCGCGCTCATCGATCCGCAAGCCGCCTCGACGGCCGCGCCCAACCGCGTGCGCGACACGACGGCGAACGTCTGCGGCAACGCCGCGACCTGCGCCCTCGGCACGCTCATCATCCGGCGCAAGTTCACCAACCGGACGGGTGGGCCGGTCACAGCCCTGCGCTTCCGCATCGTGGACATCACAACCATGAACACACCGAATCCCGGTGGCGCACAAGCCGACTTGCGGGCCATTGATGCGGTGGACGTGTCTGTGCTGACGACGGGCGGGAGCAGCGTGTTGGTCAAGGGCACAACCCTGGAGCAGCCACCGGCGCAAACGATGGGCGGCGGATTGAACACGGCGCTCGTGGTCGCGTTGCCGGGCGGCGCGCTCGGGCCGAACGCGAGCGTCAATGTGCAGTTCGTGTTGGGCGTGCAGACGGGCGGGCGCTTCCGCTTCCTCGTCAACGTCGAAGCGCTCAACGGCGCGCTGGTTGCCGGTCGCAGTCTTAAATACGCTAACGGGAGCAAGCATTAGCGGCAGCCAAACAGAGCAGTTCACGCAGTCAACGAAGGAGGCGCGACGCACATAGCGTCGCGCCTCGTTTCATCCGGCCCGGACAAAGCTGGCAGCGTGCGCGTTTATGCTTTATCATCCAGCCGCTTTTTATTACAAGCAATCGAGCCGACCTTTTGCTCCAGCACAGCATTTCGATGGAGGAGTCCATGAAACGGAATCACTCTCCGGCGCGCACGCTCGCCTGTGCCCTCGTCGTCGTTTGCGCGCTCGCCAACTTCGGCCGCGCCCGCGCGCAACAGATCATCGCGCCCGTTGCCGCGACAACGAACGCCGCCGCGCCGAACGACGAAGGCTATGGGGCGAAGATCAAAGAATACACGACGGAGAAATATTTTCTGACCGAGTTGGTTGACCACCTACCCGCCTCGCCCACAGTGCCGACGCCGGAGAAGGTGTTAGGCTACGTCGTCGGCACGCCGAACAAGTTGACGTACACGAAAGACCTCTATCGTTATTATCGCGCGCTTGCGGCCGCCAGCCCGCGCGTGCGCGTGTTTGTCGCGCCGGAGAAATCGGAAGACGGGCGCGAACAGTTGCTCGTCGCCGTCAGCGACGAGG
>JANMAD010000566.1:0-10021 GCA_031359515.1 Acidobacteriota bacterium
CGTCGAGAATGCGGAATATTTCCGCACCTACAAACTCAACTATCATGGCGGCGAACGCTACCCGCATCTTGAACGGATTGCCGGCCGGCCCGATATGCTGAGTCAGATACTCAAGGCGCACGCGCCCAAAGTCGCTGCTGAGACCGGGCAGTGAAACGAGCTGCATGAGCAGGTTTATTAAGTCAGGGAAGGGTAGAAGGTAAGAGTTAATGAAACAAGACGCACTGCATAAACAATTGCTCCGGCCGTTGCTGTTGCTCCTATTGCTGTGCGCCGCCGCGCATGCGCAGGATGAGACGCACTACCCTGCTTTACCGAATTTTCATCAGGTCAACGCGCAACTCTTTCGCGGCGCGCAACCGAAGGCGGGCGGGTTGGCGCAGCTTGCGCGGCTCGGCGTCAAAACGATCATCAATCTGCGCGGCGCGGACGAACATGCACGGGCCGAAGAAGCGGCAGCGCGCGAGCTTGGTCTCAAATATTTCAATGTGGCGCTGCCCGGCTTCAGTCGGCCCAAAGATGCGGCCGTTGCTCGTGTGCTGGGTCTGATCGCCGACCCGCAGTTGCAACCCGTCTTCGTCCACTGCAAACGTGGCGCTGATCGCACCGGCACGATCATCGCCTGCTATCGCATACAGCACGACAACTGGCCAGCCAAGACCGCGCTCACCGAAGCCAAACACTACGGTCTGAGTTGGTTCGAGCGCGGGATGAAAGCTTTCGTGAAAGACTTCGGCCGCCGACAAAACGCGCCCGCCGCGTTGCCAGCCGTCGCATGCAATTGTCTTTATCCGCCTCGCCCGCTATCTCTGCGCACGAGTTGAATGAAAAGGAGTGAGTTAAAGTTATGTCTCGCCCAGAGTCACGCGACCGCTTCGAGGTTCATGACCTTTCTAAAAGCGACTTATTAGGAGTTACGCAGTTGAACGTAGATAAAAACGAGTTCGGCGCTGGAGTAAGTAAGACTGCTCTGGCGCACAATTATGGGGTATGTGTGCCGACGATTTGGCACATTGTATGTAAAAGGCAGATAGCAAAGGAGGCTAGAAATGCCCGAAAGTAATAAAGGTCGTGGGTTTGATAGTGACTCATACGTGCCCGTCGCCGAACGGCTCGAAAAGTTTTACGAACGTTTTCCCGACGGGCGGGTTAATACCTTCATCGTCCAACACGACCTTGAATCCGGCTTCATCCTGATGCGCGCCGAAGTTTATCGCAACGCAGAAGATGCGCAACCGGCGGCGACCGGACACGCCTTCGAGGTACGGAGCGAAGGTTATGTGCAGAAGACCAGCTACGTCGAAGTCTGTGAGACATCATCTGTCGGGCGCGCCCTCGCGCTACTTGGCTTTGAAGTTAAGCGCGGCATCGCCAGTCGGGAAGAGATCGAGAAGCCGGTACGGATGGCGGCGGGCCGGGCCGCTACGAAGCCCGCAGAGCCAACGCCCGAAGAACAGGCAGCGCGCCTCGACGCGGAGATTTTGCAGAGCGCGGAGGCGCTTGGTTACGACGCGGCGAAGGTACGCAAGTGGATTAACAATAAGTTTAAGGTGTCGAGCGGACTGGAAGGTCTCGCGCCCGATCTCAAGCGCGAGGTGCTGAAGACCTTCCGCGAAAATGCCGCGCAAGCGCGAAGCGCACAGAAATAATGTAAGGCATTGACATTTGCACAAGGAGAATAAATGGGTTTGCTAATCACGCAGGTTGATGCTTTCACGGACAAGCCGTTCGCGGGCAATCCGGCGGCCGTGTGTGTGCTGGACGCGCCGCGCGCTGATGAGTGGATGCAATTGGTCGCGCGCGAGATGAATCTGTCGGAGACCGCGTTTCTCGTGCCGCAACAAGATGGCTACGACCTACGCTGGTTCACGCCGACGGTCGAGGTTGACCTCTGCGGGCATGCAACACTCGCGAGCGCGCACGTACTTTGGGAGTCTGGACAGTTGGCGGCGGACGCGCCGGCGCGCTTTCACACGCGCAGCGGATTGTTGACAGCGTTGCGCCGCGGCGACTTGATCGAGTTGAACTTGCCGGCGCGGCCCGTGACCGAGTTGCCCACGCCGCCAGCAGCGGTAGTGCATGCCCTTGATGTCGAGCCGTTGTTCGTGGGCCGGACGAAAGACGATTACTTGATGGAGTTGGCGGATGAAGCTGCGGTGCGCGGGGTCAATCCTAATTTCACGGAGCTAAAGCGCGCCGAGTTGCGCGGCGTGATCGTGACCGCACAGGCGACTACTGCCGGCTACGACTTCGTCTCGCGCTTCTTCGTGCCGGGCGCGGGGATTGATGAAGACCCGGTGACGGGCGCAGCGCATTGCGTGTTGGGTCCCTATTGGCAGGGGCGTTTGAAAAAGGATGAGTTCGTGGCGTATCAAGCATCGGCGCGCGGCGGTGTGGTACGTGTGCGGGTCGGCGGCGAGCGCGTCTATCTCGGCGGGCAGGCAGTCACGGTGCTGCGTGGGGAATTGCTCGCAGACTAAAGCTCAGCGTTGATGTACGATCATTCGATCTCAGGCTCCCAGCCTTCGGCGATAGCCGTGGCCAGTAGAATCTCCGCCGCCGTCAGCGCGCGATCAGGATCGGGGTTGTCGCCGAGGTCTGGATGAAGTACGGGCGGGATCGGAAAATAATCAATGCCCGCCTGCGCCGTACTCGCAAGGTCTAAGCTCCGACAAGGGTAAGGCAAAGGCACTTTGCCCGCCTGTGCCAACGCAAACGAATCGTAGCCTTGCTCCAACCAGTAGCGCAGCACGTGCCACGCATTGTCGAACCCTTCCACGATCATACGAACCCTCCCGCGTAAAACTTTCAGTTAATTTTCAACCAACAGAAAACTCATGCGCAAGCCAAAGCGGTCTCTTCGTTGGCGAGAAAATACTACTACGGCGCGACCGACTCAATGAAATAATAACTGCGGGGCTTTCAACCGGCGGCGGTTGATTGGTAAACTGCGTACACCGAGTAAGCCTATTAAATCAACCGATGCGCGTCGTGGGTACGCCTGCGCGCACATCGCGCGGAGCGACAATTGATGACGACGGCGCTAATCATCCATGGCCATTTCTATCAACCGCCGCGCGAGAACCCTTGGACGAACACCATCGAGCAACAACCGGGCGCGCGGCCCTTCCATAATTGGAACGAGCGCATCCACACCGAGTGTTATCGGCCCAACGCTTTCGCGCGTGTGATAGATAATCGCGGGTTCGTCGAGCGGCTCGTCAACAATTACGCGAACATCAGTTTCAACTTCGGGCCGACGCTTATCTCGTGGCTCGCACAAACGCATCCGGAAACATACGCGCGCATCATCGAGGCAGATCGCGCGAGCACGCAACAGCACGAGGGGCACGGCAACGCCATCGCGCAAGGCTATCATCACGCGATTCTGCCGCTCTGCAACGAGCGCGACCTGCGCACAGAGATTCGCTGGGGCTTGTTCGACTTTCGCCATCGTTTCGGGCGTGCTGCCGAGGCCTTGTGGCTGCCCGAAACGGCCGCGAACGACGAGACACTCGCCGCGTTGATTGACGAAGGTCTCAAGTTCGTCATCCTGTCGCCGCATCAGGCAGAGCGCGTGCGGCGCATCGGCGTGGATGTGTGGACGAGCATCACAGACGGCAATATCGATCCGCGCATCCCTTATCGTTATCTACACCCGGACGGCTCGGGCCGTTCACTTGCGATATTTTTCTACGACGGGCACGTGGCCAAAGCCATCGCTTTCGACGGCTTGCTTGCATCGAGCCACGTGTTACTTGAGCGCATCGAGCGCGCGGTGGGCGATGCCGGGCCGTTAGTCAACGTCGCCACCGATGGCGAAAGCTATGGCCATCACTTCAAGTTCGGTGACCGCTGCCTCGCCTACGCGCTGGAAGTCGGGGCGCGTGCGCGCGGTTTTGAGGTTACGAACTACGGCGCGTTTCTCGCCACACACGAGCCGGTGTTCGAGGTCGAGATCAAGCAGGGGCCGGATGGTGAAGGCACGGCTTGGAGTTGCGCGCACGGCGTCGGGCGTTGGGCGCGCGATTGCAGTTGTCACGCGGGCGCGGGGGTAGGTTGGAGACAGCAATGGCGCACGCCCCTGCGGGCCGCCCTCAACTTTCTGCGCGACGAAGCCGCGCGCCACTTCGAGACGCTCGGCGGCGATCTATTGCGCGATCCCTGGGCGGCCCGCGACGCTTATATCGAACTGCTGACGGATGCGACAGCCGACCGCGCAGATTTTTTTGCGCGCCACGCGGGCCGGAGTTTGAACAGCGAAGAACAGGTGCGGGCGTTGACCTTGCTCGAACTACAACGCAGCGCCTTGACGATGTTCAGCAGTTGTGGCTGGTTCTTCAACGACATTTCCGGCATCGAGACCGTGCAGGATTTGAAGTACGCGGGCCGCGTCATGGATTTCCTCGGCGAATTGAAGATCAAGCCGCCGCGCGCCACGTTCCTGGAAATACTGGCCGAGGCTGAGAGCAACATCCCGCAATTCGGCCACGGCGCGGACATCTATCGCCGCTTGGTTGATGGAGCGCGCGTGACGATGCCGCACGTAGCCGCGAGTTTGGCCATCGCCAGTCTCGTCGATCAACCCGATGAGCGCGACGAGTTGGCGGGCTATGCCTTCACGCGCGGCGAGTTACAAAAGCAACAGCACGGCCGTTTAATACTCGCGACCGCACGGCTCGATCTCGCTGCGAGTGCCACCGGCAAACGACAGTCGTATCAAGCCGCCGCGATGCACTTCGGCGACGTGGACTTCTACTGCGCGCTGAAAGAGTTTACCAACGACGATGAGTTTCGCGCCGCGACAGAACGACTCTGGGCACACTTTCGCACTGCGTCGCTGCCGACGCTGTTGCGGGTCATACAAGACGAGTTCGGCCCGCGCGACTATGGGCTTGAGCATCTGTTGCCGGAAGGGCGCAAACGCATCTACGAGATCGTGTTCGGGCAGATGGTCGCGCGCTTCGCGGAGGAGTATGAACGACTCTATGAGGAGAACCGGCGCAACATAGAGATGCTGCAAGAGGCGGGCTTCGAGTTGCCGACGGAGTTGCGCGCCGCGGCCGAGTTCACCATCGCCCGCCGGTTTGAGCACCAGTTGGGCCGGCTCGAACAGCAAGATCCATCGGCCTATCGTGATGCCTTGCAGATCGCCAACGAAGTGGCGCGGCATGGCTATCGCATCAACCGCGCTAGTTTGCAACAACGGCACGAAGAGATGTTGACGCGCGCTGTGCGGCACGCGGTCGCGCAGCCCGCAGCGGAGCATTACACGGCCGCGCTGACGCTCATCACCATCGCGCAAAGGCTCGGCTTGGAAGCGAACGTTGAGCGCGCACAGGAGAGTGTCTATGAAGCGATGCGGGGCAACGGCGCTGCGCCAGCGGGTTTGCGCGAGTTAGCTTTGCAATTAAAGATCGCGCCAGTGTGGCTGCGGCCCGACGAAGGAATAGAACCGGAGCAGACGAAACTTGCGAGCTTGCCGCCCGATGAGTTAAGCGTGCCGGTTGAGGCCGGCATCGAACGCGCGTCTTAATGTTACGACCCTGATTATGGCAGAGTCTGTTTATCCTACAGTGCCGGCGCAGGAACTTGAGTTGTTGCTCGCGCTCAAGCATCCTGACCCGCATGCATTGCTCGGCGCGCACCCGACCGGGGCCGGTGTGGTGGTGCGTGCGTTCCGCCCCGAAGCGACAGAGGTCGAAATCATCGTCGCAGGCGAAGCGCCGCGCACGATGTTGCAGACACACGCGCCCGGTCTCTTCGAGTTACTCTTGCCCGACAAGACGCAGACGTTTCCTTATCAGCTACGCATCAACTATCCGAACGGCGACACTTATACACTACGCGATCCTTATGCCTTCCTGCCGACGCTCGACGATTTCGATGAATATCTGTTTGGTGAAGGCAAGCATCTGCGGTTGTACGAAAAGCTCGGCGCGCACATGCGCCGGCTCGGCGATGTCGCGGGCGTGTCGTTCGCCGTATGGGCCCCGGCGGCCGCGGGCGTCAGCGTAGTTGGGAGTTTTAATAATTGGGATGGGCGGCTGCATCAGATGCGCCGACTCGGCGTCTCCGGCATCTGGGAATTGTTCGTGCCCGACATCGGCCCCGGCGCGCTCTACAAATACGAGATACATCAACAAGGCGCGCTGCCGTTCCTGAAAGCTGATCCTTACGCATTGCAAGCCGAAGTGCCACCCGCGACTTCCTCCATCGTCTATCAACCGAGTTATCAGTTTCAAGATGACGACTGGCTGGCACAGCGCACGGCCCGCGATCATTTGCGCCAGCCACTCTCGATCTACGAGGTGCATCTCGGCTCGTGGCGGCGCATGACGGAAGACGGCAACCGCTCGCTCACCTATCGCGAGACCGCGCCCGCGCTTGCCGACTATTTGGAAGAAATGGGCTTCACCCATGTTGAGTTCTTGCCGCTCAAAGGTCATCCATACGGCGGTTCGTGGGGCTATCAGGTAGCGAACTACTACGCGCCGTCCGCGCGTTATGGCACGCCCGATGATTTTCGTTTTCTGATTGATTACCTGCACGGGCGCGGCTTTGGCGTCATCATGGACTGGGTGCCGGCGCACTTCCCGAAAGACGCCTTCGCGCTCGGCCGCTTCGACGGCACAGCCCTCTACGAACATCTCGATCCGCGCCAGGGCGAGCATCCGGACTGGGGCACATATATCTTCAACTACGGGCGCAATGCGGTGCGCAATTTTCTGATCGCCAACGCGCTCTTCTGGATCAAAGAGTGTCACATAGACGGGCTGCGCGTGGACGCTGTCGCTTCGATGCTCTATCTCGATTACAGTCGCACGGACGGGCGCTGGGTGGCGAACAAGTTTGGCGGGCGCGAGAATCTGGAAGCGATTGAATTCCTCAAAGAGTTGAACGAGATGGTGCATCGCGAGCATCCGGGCGTAATGATGATCGCGGAAGAGTCAACCTCTTGGCCCGGCGCGTGCCAGCCCGTCAGCGCAGGTGGCTTGGGTTTCGACTTCAAATGGAACTTGGGTTGGATGCACGACACGCTGCTCTATTTCGGCAAGGACGCGATCTACCGGCGCTGGCATCACAGCAATCTTACGTTCGGATTGTGCTACGCATGGACGGAAAATTTCATCTTGCCTTTCTCGCATGATGAAGTCGTGCATCTGAAAGGCTCGCTCTTGAAAAAGATGCAGGGCGATGTGTGGCAGATGTTCGCCAATCTGCGTGCGCTCTACGCTTACATGTGGGCGCATCCCGGTAAGAAATTGTTGTTCATGGGCGGCGAGTTAGCGCAGTGGCGCGAGTGGAACGACGATCAGAGCCTCGATTGGCATCTGCTCGATGAGCCGCGTCATCGCGGTGTGCAGCAACTATTAAGCGCGCTCAACCGACTTTACAAAGACGAGCCGGCGTTGTGGCAAGGGGACATCGAGCCGGCCGGTTTCCAATGGCTCGATGACGATAGCGCAAGCGAGAACGTGCTTGCCTTTCTACGCATCGCGCCGCACACGGGACAGCAGCTTATCTGTGTGTGCAACTTCTCGCTCAACGTCAAAGCGGGTTACAGACTCGCGCTGCCGCGTGCCGGCGGGTATCGCGTTCTGCTCAACACGGATGATGAAAGTTACGGCGGTAGCGGCGTGATCAAGTTGGCGCAGGTTGAGGCTGAAGCTATCCAAGCGCGTGAGATGGCTTATTCCGTCACGCTTGATCTACCGCCTCTGGCGACGATGTGGCTGGCTGTGCCGGACGAAAAGCAATAAGTTGATGGCAGAAGTGAGAACAATTGGGGTGTTGACCGGGGGCGGCGATGCGCCCGGTTTGAATCCGGCGATCAAGGGACTGGTTTATCGCGCGTCCGAGCATGGTATCAATGTGATCGGTCTCTACGACGGTTGGCGCAGCATGCTGCATCCGTTGCCCGAAACGCTCGCGCTCACGCGCGAGGCGGTGCGCCGTTGGGATCGCGACGGCGGCACGAATCTCGGCTCTTCGCGCACGAATCCGTTCAAGTTCACGACTGAGACGGGCGAGCGTATGGATCGCTCCAGCGAAGTGTTGGAGAACATCGCGCGGCTCGGGCTGGATGCAATCGTGGCGTGTGGCGGCGAGGATACATTGGGCGTCGCCGCGCGGTTACATGCGCTGGGTGTGCGCGTTGTCGGCATACCGAAGACGATTGACAAGGATTTGGCCGGCACGGACTACACGCTCGGCTTCGACACGGCGCTGCGCAATGTAACGGAAGTCATCGAGCGTTCGCGCACGCCCGCCGGCTCGCACGGTTGGGTGCAAGTGATCGAGGTGATGGGCCGGCACGCGGGTCATCTGGCCTTGTGGGCGGGCGTCGCGGGCAACGCCGACCTTATACTGATTCCGGAATATCCCTTTCTGTATGAGAAGGTGTTCAGGCATCTGCGTGCGCGGATGGGCGACACCAATGCGCCGCGACACGACCACACGTTGCCGCGTTACTCCGTCATTGTCGTAGCCGAAGGCGCGTACGCGGAGGACGGTGAATTAGTGACCATAGATGACCGGCATGATGCTTTCGGCCACGCTAGATTGGGCGGCATCGGTGAAGTCCTCGCGCGGCGCATCATGGCGGAGACGCCGTATGATGCGCGGGCCGTGTCGCTCGGTCATCCGCAACGCGGGGGCGCGCCTTCGCCCGTTGACCGCATCATGGGCATGATGTTCGGCGCGTTTGCGGCGGATGCCGTCGCCGCCGGCGAGTTCGGCAAAATGATCTCGGCGCGCGGTATCATGCCCGCTTGCGACCTGTCGCTTGTGGACATCACATCTGTGCTGGGGCAAATCAACACCGTGGACGTGGCCCGCTATTACGACACCGAACGCTATCATCTCAAACAGATCGGCATGTAACTATGACAGCCAACAGCAAGAGTAGGACAGCGATAACACCAGACAAAAAGAGCTTGGCGCATTCGACGCGGCTAAAACGGCCGCTGCCTGTGCGCTTCGCGTGGCAATTGTTGCCCTTTGCTCTCTGCGCTTTACCATTGGCTTTGAGTTTCTGGCCCGCATCAGCCGATCAAACCATCAGCAATCAGCCGGCCTCGGAGGGGCGCAATATAACGCCGGCGGGCGAGTTGCTGCTCGATGCGACGACGCGGCAGCCGGCGGTCGGCGCGTTGCCGGTTGATTTCGTACGCAGTCCGGACGCACAGGGGCCGGGCGGCGGCGGCCGTTTCCTCGTCGCCGTTAACAGCGGTTACGGGATCAAATTCAATGCTGCGACGAAGGCGCTGCAATCGCTCGCGCTGATTGATCTCAACCACAGACCAGCGCCGGCCGTCATCCAGAATATTTATTTCCCCTCGCCGCAGAGCGCGAACGTCGGCGTCGTCTTCGCCCCACAGCCCGAAGCGGATGGCGCATATGCGTTGTATGTTTCCGGCGGGGTGGAGAATAAAATCTGGCAGTTCCGCTTTCGCGCCGATGGACAGCCGCCCGTGACGCCGACCTCGGCGGGGCCGGACACAAAGGTTGAAGCGCCCGCGCTTGATGTGAGCGGCTTCACCGATGCGAAGGCATCGCCCCGCTACAATTCAAACAACGCGCCCGTCTATCCAGGTGGACTTGCCATCAGCGACGATGGCGCGACCCTCTACGTCGCCAACCGGCTCGGCGACAGTCTGGGCATCGTGCATGAGCTACGCGGCGCGTGGCGGCTTGAGCACATCCCACTCAAAGGGCAGAGCGGTAACCCGGCCGTTGCCGAAGAGCGATTCATCAATCCATACGATGTCGTCGTCTTGCCGCCTACATCTACGCGCACGGGCACGAAAGTTTACGTTTCATGTTGGAACGACGCATCGGTCGCGGTCATTGATCTCGCGGGCGCGCAACCGCGTGTCTCATATATTCCAGTGGCGCGGCATCCGACGGAGATGTTACTGGATCGCACGCACACATTCCTCTATGTCGCCAACTCGAACGCCGACAGCGTGTCCGTCATCAACACAACGCGCGACATAGAGGTCGAGCGCCCGCCGCA
>JANMAD010000187.1:0-3560 GCA_031359515.1 Acidobacteriota bacterium
GCGATCAGACAGCGCGTGCCCGGCGGCACACTGATGCCTGCCATGCCCGCGATCACATCCACTGAACGGCCCACGATCTGCGCGTTCAAACTACGTTGCGGTGTAACGACGATCTTGCCGAGTTTGTCCGCGTCGCCCGCGCTCAGGAAGTGCGCGCCCTGTGCGATCAACTCTTCGCGCACCTGTTTCGCCACCGGCGTGTCAACGACAATCGCTTGCTCCGAAGCGCAGATCGTGCCGTTGTCAAAACATTTGCCGGTGAGAATGTTCTGCACTGCGAGCGGCACGTCTGCCGTGCGCTCGATGAAGACAGGCACGTTGCCGGGGCCCACGCCGAACGCGGGCTTGCCCGACGAATAAGCCGCGCGCACAAGACCAATCCCGCCCGTCGCTAAGATGACGGCCGTGCGCTTGTGCTTCATCAAGACTTCCGTGCCTTCGATAGTCGCGTTCGACATGCAGCCGATAGCTTCGGCCGGCAGTCCTTCTTTGACCGCGACCTCGCGCATCACGCGCGCCGTCTCATTGATACACTTCGCGGCGGACGGGTGCGGCGATAGTACGATTGCGTTGCGCGACTTGATCGAGATCAGAATTTTGAAGATGGCAGTGGAAGTGGGATTGGTCGAAGGGATGATGCCGGCGACGACGCCGCGCGGGCTGGCGATCTCGATCACATCCTTCGATTCGGCGATGACGCCGACGGTGCGCAAGCCGCGAAAGGCGTGCCACACGTCCTCGGCCGCGAAGCGGTTCTTCTCCTTCTTATCCGCCGCGACGCCGTAGCCCGTCTCCTCGACGGCCATCTTGCCGAGTCGTTCCGCCTCGCGCAACGCCGCCTGCGACATCACCTCGCAGATGCGATCAATTTTAGCTTGCTCGAAGCGCGCCAACGCCTTCTGCGCCCCATGCGCGGCCTCGACCAGATCGCGCGCCTGCTGCACCGACACGAGGTCTTTATCAACTGACATGACACACCTCCGCAAACAGAGGTTAGAGGTTAGAGGTCAGAGGTTAGTGAAGTCAGTTTACTGACCTCTAACCTCTGACCTCTAACCTCTATTTCGCTCTTTCCTTATTGTTCTCGCGTGCGCCGGCGGGCAGGGCGCGGCCTTGATCGCCTTCGCCGAGTTGGCCGGCTGAACCGCCGCCTTGCAAGGCGCGCTCGTCGGGACTGTAGCCGGTGCGCCCGTTGTGTGGCAGCACGCGCTCGACTTCAGAGTGCGGGCGCGGGATGACGTGTACGCTGATCAGTTCGCCGACCCGGCGCGCGGCAGCTGCGCCGGCATCAGTCGCGGCCTTAACCGCGCCCACATCGCCGCGCACGAAGATCGTGACATAGCCCGCGCCGATATACTCTTTGCCGAGCAGTTGCACGTTCGCAGCCTTGACCATCGCGTCCGCGGCCTCGACCGCGCCGACGAATCCTTTCGTCTCGACCATACCGAGTGCTTCGAGAGCCATTTGCGGAGTCCTCGCTTCTTGATTGTGGAATGAAAAACAGTACCGGTTCGCCTGTCTGGAACGTTCAACCTAGCACCGTGCGCGCGAAGAATCAAGCGACAAAGCAGTAGGCAGGAGGCAGTTAAGACAACTGCTGTTCCCTGCCTACTGCCTACTGCCTACTTTCTTATTGACCGTCCTAAAGTTTGACAGTCTCGCGCGGCGCACGTTATAGTGCGCGCAAAGTCCCGGCGGGCAAGCACAAACAAGCGCGAGCAACCTTTGCGTGTGCGCGGCGGGCAGCCATAAGTCTTCTAATATAACGCGCGACGTGAACGGCAAAAACTCTGACTCAACGCCCGACGAGCACGCACAGAGCACGGGGGCAGAGTCGTCGCTCGGCGGGCAACTACGCCGTGCGCGCGAGGCGCGCAACCTCTCTCTGCGCGACATCTCCGATCAGACGCGCATCTCGCGCCGCTATCTCGAAGCCATCGAGGCGGACGATTACAAGAGCCTGCCCGGCGGTATCTTCAATCGCAGTTTCGTCAAAGCCTTTGCTAGGCTCGCCGGCTTGAACGAAGCCGAAGCGATCAGAAACTACGAGCGCACAGCCCGTGCGCAGGGCGAACCGGATGAAGTAGCGACCTCGCGCCAGCCTTCGCGCATCTACATGGAAGGCGAGACATCGCGCTCGCCGTTCATCACGGTGCTGTTAAGCGGCTTGATCCTCGCCGTCATTTCGCTCGGCGTCTATGCCGCGCTCCACTGGTATCAACGACGCAACGAAGCCGCGGCTAACCAACCGGCGCACACGTCCGCGCCCGTCGTCAACCCGAATCCGCAGACGGCTGCGCCGCAAACACAGAATACGCCCTCGGTCGCACCCGTCGCCGCGCAGGGACTCAACGTGCAGATCAAAGCGAAGGGCGAGCCGGTCTGGCTGCGCACAAAGGTGGACGCAGAAAATTCCAGTGACGGCATTCTCGCCGCCGATCAGATCAAAGAATTGACAGCGACCGACACGTTGAGCTTGCAATACTCGAAGAGCAAAGCGAGCGCGCTCGAAATTATGATTAACGGCCGCGCGGCGGTTGTGCCGACCGATGCGAAGGGCAGGCCGCTCGTCGAGTTGCTAATCACGAAGGACGATTACGCACGGCTATTGCAACAACCTTAACTCCGCCCATTGCGTCCACGCGCGCCGCGAACCTGCGCGTCCTGTCCGGCGCTTGCCGCCCGCCCCGCGCTTTGTTACGCTCTGACTTGCTCCCAAGACACGCACAGTTACATCCCGTTTCAATCCACGCGAAATTCGCGCGCCGCAATCCTTTCACGGTAGGGAGGCAGGATTAATTCATCATGCTGACTGACGATCTCACCGAAGGCTTAACCTTTGACGACGTACTGCTCGTGCCGGGCCGCTCCGACGTGCTGCCCAACGAGACCGACACTGCGACCCAGTTTACGCGCAACATACGTTTACGCATCCCGCTCTGCTCGGCCGCGATGGACACCGTGACCGAAGCCGCGCTCGCCATCGCCATCGCACAGCAGGGCGGCATCGGCGTCATGCATAAGAATCTGCCCGTCGAGCGACAAGCGGAAGAGGTGGACAAGGTGAAGCGTTCCGAGTCGGGCATGATCGTCGATCCGGTGACGATTCGTCCCGACCGGCCCGTCAGCGACGCGCTCGCCGTGATGGAGCGTTACAAGATCAGCGGCGTGCCGGTCGTGGACGAAGGTGGGCATCTCGTCGGCATCATTACCAACCGCGATCTGCGGTTCGAGACGCGCTTCGGCGTGCCCGTCGCCGAAGTGATGACGAAGCAACCGCTCGTCACCGTGCCCGTCGGCACGACGCTCGAACAAGCGAAGGCCGTGCTGCAAAAGCACCGCATCGAAAAGCTACTCGTCATTGACGACGACAAACATCTGAAAGGTCTCATCACCGTCAAAGACATACAGAAGGCGATCAAATATCCGTCCGCCGCGAAAGACGATCTCGGTCGCCTGCGCGTGGCCGCCGCCATCGGCGCGACCGGCGACTTTCGCGAGCGCGCCGACGAACTGGTCAAAGCGCGCGTTGATTGTCTCATCATTGACACCGCGCACGG
>JANMAD010000228.1:0-10374 GCA_031359515.1 Acidobacteriota bacterium
GCATCGGGCACATTGGCGGCGGTCTGGCGGACGATCAAGGCGCAGGGCCGTCGCCCGCGCCCGCCGCGAATGCGCCCACGCCCAACACTAATCCCGTCACCGCCGGTATTCTCGCGCCCGAAGATGTCCGGACCATCATTGCGCAAGCAGTTTCGGCGGCGGCGGCGCTGAATCGCGCGGTCACGGTCGCCGTCACGGATCGCGAAGGCAACGTGCTTGGCGCTTTCCGAATGACGGGCGCGACAGCGCGCACACGCTTTAATGGCGGGACGGTTTTTCAGCAGACGGCAGACCCGGTCACGGGCATCCCGGCGATGGGACTTGAGGGCGCGGACTTTCCCGCCGCTTTGAATCCGGCGCTGCTCGCAGCCATCACTAAGGCCGGCACGGCCTCCTTCTTCAGCACTTCGGGCAATGCCTTCACGCCACGCACCGCAAGCTTCATCATTCAAGAGCATTTCCCGCCCAATGTCAGCAATCAAGGCAGCGGCCCGCTCTTCGGCGTGCAGTTCTCGCAACTCGCCTGCTCGGACATCAAGCGGCCGGGGCTACCGTTTGGCCTGTCGGGCGATCCGGGCGGCATACCGATCTATAAGAATGGAGTAGCCTCCGGTGGCGTCGGCATCGAAGGCGACGGCCTCTACACCGTTGACCGTGACCCGACGGATTTCGATAAACCGCTTGAGGAGTTGATCGCGGTCGCGGCCGTGCGCGGCTTTGAGCCACCAGCCGGGATTCGTGGTGATACCATCCTCGTCGGCGGCGTACGCCTGCCCTACGTCAACGTCACGGACGCGGACGCACCGCGCCCGGCCACGATCCCGTTCGCCAGTCTGCCCGGGGTGGTTGATCCTGCGTTCCCGATTCGCGGCGCGCAGCCCTCAGCCTTCGTGGCTTTCACGCTCGCCAGCAGCCCCGGCGCAGTTGATACGCGCTTTTTCCCCTTCCGCGCCAGCACTTCGGGTTCGGCAAACGCGCTGACCGCGGCCGAAGTGACGCGCATCATTTCGCAGGCGGCGCAACAAGCCGACGTGACGCGCGCAGCGATCCGGCAACCGCTCGGCAGCGCGGCCCGCGTCTCCATCACGGTCGTAGATACGGAAGGGCAGGTACTCGGCATCTTCCGTACGTTCGACGCGCCCGTGTTCGGCTTCGACGTGTCCGCGCAGAAGGCGCGCACCGCCTTGTTATTCTCGCGCAACAATGCGGGGGCGGTGATTCGCGCAGCCGGTTTCGGGAGCTACGTTGATGCGGCTGCGGCGGACGGATTGGGCTTGAATGGGGCGGTCGCATTCAGTGATCGAGCCGGCGGTTTCCTTAGTCGACCATTCTTCCCGGACGGGCTTGACGGCACACAAAACGGCCCGTTCAGTCGCCCGATCAATCAGTGGAGCATCTTCAACGATGGTCTCCAGCTTGATCTCGTACGCAATAATCTGATTCAGACTCTCATCGGGATGCCCTTGCCCTGCACGAACATCTCTTACACGCCGAACGGTATTCAGATTTTTCCCGGCAGCGTGCCGCTCTACAAGAATGGCGAGTTGGTCGGGGCAGTCGGGATCAGCGGCGATGGGGTGGATCAGGATGACATTATCGCCTCGGCCGGCAGTAACGGCTTCGCCGCGCCGGCAGCCATCCGCGCCGATCAAATCTTCGTCCGCGGCGTCCGCTTGCCGTTCGTAAAATTCCCGCGCAGCCCCAACCTCTGATTCGGGCCGTGCGCAAGCAAGTTCTACGCGCAACGATCTGCTGAAATGTAAACAGCCGCCGCAGGCTTTCAATAGCTTGCGGCGGCTGTTCCGTTTAACTATTGCGGTTAGGGCAGCGCGTTCACATTCTCACGCAAAGAATCCAGCATGGGGTTGTTCGGGTTGACGCCAGCGAGTTGGGCTATGGCTGTGCGCGCGGTCGCTTTGTCATTGAGTTGGACGGCGGCGGCGGCAAGATTCTGCAAAGCTTTTTCGTGCTTCGGATCGATGGCGAGCGTCTTACGATATTCGATGATGGCGCGTGCGTAGTCGGGCGGCGTGCGGCGGAAGTAGGAGTTGCCGAGGTCGGTCTGCACCTCAGTGTTGGTGGGCTGCACGGCGATGACGCGCTGATAGTATGTAGCTGCGTCCGCGAAATCACCTTTGTCATATTTGGTGTTGCCCATCGCCGTCAGCGCGTCCACATCCTTCGGCTTAATGTCGAGCGCGCGTTGCAGATAGAGTTGCGCCTTATCAAAGTCGTTGGCCTTATAAAAAACGGCGGCGGCATTCATCTGCAACGCGAAATCTTTGGGCTTTGCGTCGGCCACCGCCATGGCCTGTTGTGCATCGGCGGAAGTAGCGGCTGGGCTGCTCGCGTCGGCCGCGCCGTTTGTGCCGTTAATGGTTGGATGACCGGGCGGCAGTTCGCCGGTCGTCTGCGCTGGATCAAGCGGCGGTGCTGTCCCGTTGGCCTCGCGCGGCACGCCGACCGCCGCCGTTTGCGCGAGTGGCTCGCCGATCATTCTGTTTGCGAGGTAGAAGCCCAGCGCGAAGCCGAGCAAGAGACCGCCCACACAAAAGAGGATGTTGCTCGTCCGGTTTGCCGGGACAGTCTTTGAGGGCTGTGCGCCCGGCCCGCGTGGCTGCGGACGGGCGGGCGGCGTTTTAGTTCGCGTTGTGGCCGCAGCGGTCGGTTGTTCGGCCTCAAGTCCGGGTTCGCGGGTTGCAGGCGTGGCGGCGTGGGTTGCGTTGGTGCGCTTGTCAGGCATAATCAGTCAAAAATGATAGCTGGAATTTCGGTCAGTGAATCTAAAACAAGACGGGCGCATCATAGCACACGGGCGCGCTTGATTTGAGTGACGCTAAAGGTTGCTGCCGCTCCGTGTGATCGGCTATGATGTGCGCACGTTAAAACGGATTGCGGCGCGCACCCTCGGCCGCATGCGCAAGTGAGAAGGGCTATCCTCAATTTTTTCAGCGTTGGTCTACAACACACATGTCAGCTATCGAAGAAACTAAAAACGAGCTTAGTGTTGCCGCAGCGCCACGTGCTGCTATCTCGCCGCTTACGCGCTTGTTGAATCTGCTCAGCTCCGTCCGCTTCGGCGTGATGCTGCTGGTGCTGCTCGCTTCGGCGAGCATGATCGGCATGCTGGTGGAGCAACAGAACGTCGAAGGCTTCGAGAAGAACTTTGCGCAGATGACGCCGGCGACGAAGTTGCTCTTCGGCAGTCTCGGCTTCTTCGACATCTACCATTCGTGGTATTTCAATGTTCTCATCCTCGTGCTGTCGCTCAACCTGATCCTCGCGTCCATAGATCGTTTTCCGGGCGCATGGCAGTACGTCAAGCGGCCTAAATTAGACGTGCAGCCGATCTGGTTGGCCAAGCAACCGGTGAACGAGACGCTGCAAATGCGCGGCGAGAGTCGGGCGGCGGTGGCCGAGCAGATCGCGGCAGCGGCGCAGCGCACGGGGTTGAAAGCGATCATCACGGAGAAGGGCAATCGCACCATTGTCTTAACGCAGAGGGGCACGTGGAATCGCTTGGGCGCGTACGCCGTCCACGTCGCCTTGCTCACGATCTTCACCGGCGGGTTTTTGACAACGCAGTTCGGGCGCACAGGTATGATGCAACTCCGGCCCGGCACGACCTCGAAGCAGATGAAGGAGACGGTCTTTAACATCACGGACGATCAACTCACACCGTCGCAAGCCGTCTATCCGTTGCCGTTTACGATTGAATGTAAGGACATCCAGCAGACGCTCATTAAAAAAGATGGCGCGATCACGGCCGACAATACCATTGACTGGTTGACGAGAGTTACGATCACAGATGAGACCGGGGCACATGATGCGCTGGTGCATCTCAATCACCCTTACGACTATCGCGGCTATCGCTTGTTTCAAGCGAGTTTTACACCGCTCGGCCAAGCACGCACGATCACTCTGCGCCTTACGCCTGAACAGGGCGGCGCGGCGCAAGACGTGACGATCCCGCGCGACGGCGCGACCAAGCTGCCCGACGGCACACACATAGAGTTCACCGAGTTTTTCCCTGAGTTTAAAATGGGCGGCGACAAGCGCGACACAGATGAAGGCGTTTACAATAATCCGGCCGCCGTCCTGATGGTGACACCGCCCGCCGGCACACCGCAGAAGGCTTATGCCTTTAATCCGGCCATGGCCGAGAGCGCGCCGTTCGCCAAGAAGCCTGTCGCCGGTTATACCTACCGGCTCGTTGATTTCGAGAAAGTGCCGGAGTATCACTTCCTATCCATTCAACACGATCCCGGCTCAACCGTCTTCTATATCGGCGGCGCACTCTTAGCGTTGTGCCTCTCGTCCGTCTTCTTCTTCTCGCACCAGCGCATCTGGGCCGTCGTGGAAGAGCGTGGCGCGGGCGCGTATCAGGTGCTGCTTGGCGGCAACACGAACCGCAATCTTATGGCGCTCGACGATAGATTCAAAAAACTGATCGCGGCCATCACCGGCCGACCCGTAGAGGTGGAGGAATCATGAGTGACGTTCTGAAATCGCCCGTCAACTTTGGCAACCCGCGCATGGAAACGGGCGCGTGGTCGCTGCAATCATACTTACCCGCAGCCTTGCCGTTCTTCGGCGCGCTGTTGCTGCTCGTCGCGCGGATTCAATTCGGCGGCTCGCACTTCATCGCCGACGGCGCGTTGATGATGCTCGCGCTCGCCTGTTACCTGACTGCCGCGACGTTCCATCTGACGAACCTCTACGCGCCTTCGACGATGGCCGCGCGCGTCGGTCTCTGGCTCGGCAGTCTCGGCGTATTTTTCAACTTGTCGAGTTGGCTGGTGCGTTGGGTTGCTTCGCGCGACCGCGAGATCGATATCTTCTTGCGGCAAGGGAAGAGTCTCGCCGATTTACCGTGGTTCTTTCGCTACATCCCATTCGCCAATCTCTACGATCTGAGTCTGGCGTTCGCCTTCGGTGCGGGCATCACGACGATGCTGATCGCGGGGCGCAAGAGCTATCGCTTCCTCGGTGCATTGTCGCTCCCGCTTGCCGCGCTCATCCTCGTGTTGGCGCGCTTCATCGGCGACGAGTTTATCAACCTACCGCCGGTGCTTGATTCCTACTGGCGGCCGATTCACGTCGGCATCGCATCGCTCTCTTACGGCGTCGCACTCGTCTGCTTCGCGGCGGCGGTCATCTTCTTGTTGAAAGACGGCGTGAAGGCAGAGGCGATGGCCATCTGGTCGAGCATATTTTCGCTGGCGGTCATTGGGACGATTGGCGGGCGCTTCGGTTCGTTCATGATCTTTACGACCGGACACTATGCCGCTTCGACCGTGATGCGTGGCTCGCGCATGTCGTTCCCCTTGCGCGTCAACATTCCTTATGTCGGGCCGCTTCTCATTCTGGCCAGCCTGCTGCTCGTCGGCGTTATCTTCTTTTTCCTACGTTATGTGTACAAACAGGATGAGGCGGGGCGCATCTGGGGGCAACGTCTCTTGCGCGCCTCGTTGCTCGTGCAAGTGCTTGCGATAGTCGTGCTGGTTGTGCAGGTGAAGACCGTGACGCAGGTCGGCCCGTGCCCGGCTGAGGCGCACATGACGGTCAGATGTTTTGAGACGAGCCAGTATGAAGGGTTCGGCACGTGGCTGGCGGAACAGCAAAAGATCAGCACCGAACAGATCAAAGCGCTCGGCGCGGCGAAGATGATCGGCGCGGCCGAAGGCTTTATCGAGCAGAACGGTTCGTCGTTGACTTTGAGCTTCAATGCGAATCCGGTTGAGTTGGCGGCACTCGTCACCGCTGTCGCCGCGACCTTCTTCGTCATCGTGTTCAGTTTCAAGACTGAGAAACTGCGGCTGGCGTTGCCATCGGCTGAGAAACTCGACAGTCTGATGTACAAGACCGCGAGCGTCGCGTTTGCCGGTCTCGCCATGTTGCTCATCACGGGCGCGATCTGGGCGAACGAAAGTTGGGGGCGTTACTGGGGCTGGGACTCGAAAGAGACCGGCGCGTTCGTCGCGTGGCTCACTTACGGCGGCTTCCTGCACGCGCGCATGTCGCGCGGGTTGAAGGGCCGGCGCGCCGCTTATTTCGCGGTCGTCGCTTTCTTGCTCGTCATCTTTACCTATCTCGGCGTCAGCTATCTGCTGCCCGGACTGCACTCGTACGCATGAATAGCTGTTAGCTGTTAGCGATTAGCTTTAAGCCTTCTGCTTTTAGCTAATCGCTAACAGCTAACAGCTAACAGCTTCCTACATGTCCAGAGACAACATTCTCTTTACGCTCGTCGGCGTCGGCTTCGGTCTCTTCTTTGGCTTCGTGTTCGTAGCGTGGGCAAGCCACCGCGTGGTGGAAGCGCGACCTGCGGGCGCGCAGTCAGGCGCGAGCAGCGAGCCGCTCGTGCCGGACTCTCAGACATCCATCAACCATGGTGAGCAGCAGCAGTTGCAAGCTGCGTTGCAGTCTGCGAGTCAACATGCGCGCGAGAATGCGCAGGACTATGACGCGCAGTTGCAGGCGGCCAAGATTAACATGCAAGCTCAACGCGCCGACGAGTCGCTGGAGTTTTTCCTCAAAGCCAATCAACTGCGGCCCAACGAGGTCGAGCCGGTAATTCAACTGGGTAATGTGAATTACGACGCCGGGCGCTACGAAGCTGCTGAAAAATGGTACACAGCCGCGCTCGTGAAAGAGCCGGATAACATTAACGTGCGCACCGATCTCGGGCTTACCTTTCTCCTGCGCCAAGCGCCTGACTACAACCGTGCCATCACAGAATTTCGCCGCTCGCTAGAGCGCGACCCGCAGCACGAACAGAGTTTGCAGAATCTTGTCGTCGCGCTCACGCGCAAAGGCGATAAAACAGAAGCGCGGGCGACACTCAAACGGCTGCAAGCGGTAAATGCAAACAACCCGGCCATCGCGCAGTTGCAGTCCGATCTACAATGAGTTGGCTATGCTTGTGCGGCCAGCAAACGCGCAACGTCACTTGATAAAGTTTGCAACATTTCGCTGGCCGCGCAAATAATCGTTGTCAGGCAGGCGTAACTGTGTTACAACGAAGCCCTTCTAGCAAGCAGTTCAAGCAGTGCTTTACATCTCGGTTCTTTCCGTCCCTGTCTCGCAGTAGCAAGTGATCCGGGTTGTGCTGATCGAAGTGCAGCATTGATGCTCCGCGAACGAAAACACAATTTACGTTTGGCCGCGCTTGCGTCGCCGCGCCAACATGATCCACGTCTGGTCGTGCTGGCGCTCTGCCTTGTCTGCACGGGGCTGTTGCTGTGCGCCGTGCGGCTTGCGCCCACGACGGCCGCCGCACCGCCCGCCGAGCCACAAACGCAACAGCGCGCCCGCCGCCAACGACCGCGCACACCGGCGAATCGCCCGCCAGCGGTGGACTACACCAAATTCTCGCACGCGACCAAAGGGCACTTCGAGGACTGCGCGTCGTGTCACGTGACGGACACGACGCCAAAGATGACGCTCGACAAGCCGGACATCAAAGAGTACCCGGATCATCAAGCGTGTACTCAGTGTCATCGCGCGCAGTTCTTCCGCGGCCCCGTTCGGGGCACAGCACCCGCCATCTGCGCTGACTGTCACGTCGCCGCCGCGCCGCGCAACGGGACGCGCTTCGCGTTTCCGAAACCAGCCGCCCAATCGCAGTTCGCGGACATGTTCCCGCACGTTAATCACGTCAAATCAACCGCGCTAAGCCAGTTCAAGCGCGTCATCGGCCCGAACGCGAAACAGCAGGACACTTGCCTGTATTGCCACAAGGTGGACAAGACCGAATTCAAGGCAGTGGCGGGCGTGAAGGACGCGTTCGTGCCGAAGCCCGGCACATACATGACGACGCCGACCACTCATGCCAACTGCTTCCAATGTCACTGGCAGAAGGGCGTCGAGGGCAAGGACATCGAACCGTTGGCGAATCAATGCGCCGAGTGCCACAGCAATTTGACGCAAGCGGCCGTTAAGCCGGCCAACATAGCGCAGCCTGTAGGCACACCCGCAAAGCCAATGGCCACGCCGACAGCGAAACCGTCCGCCACGCCCGCGAAGCCGACGGCGACACCGGGCACGAAACCAACGACCGTGCCCGCGCCGAAACCGCCGGCTACGCCGGCTGCTAAGCCTATGGCCAAACCTACAGCCACACCGCTTGCGAAGCCGACGGCCACGCCGAAACCGGGCGCGGAGTCAGCGCACGCGAGCTTCATCCGCATCGGCTGGATCACGTCCTTGTCTTTCGTGCCCGCCGTCTCGCTCGCACAGCAAAAGATGATGCCGCAAATGATGCCGCCGCGCGTCTCACCGAAGTTCGTGCATGAACTGGACGCGCACAAAATGCGGACGGATGAGGAAGGGAAGCCGCAGAAGGTTACTTGTCTGTCATGCCACAAGGCAGTTAAGGACTCGAAGGAATTGGCGATTCTGCGGCAACCGGACAACAAGGTGCAGATGCCCGCGTGTGCCACCTCGGCCTGTCACACGGCTCTGTCGGGGCCGACCCTAAATTTGTCCGTGCTCAAGGAACTCCGCGAGCGCAACAAGAGCAAAGACTTCGAATGCGCGCTCTGTCATCTACCGCCGACCAGCACCGCAGCGATTTTCCCATGCGATCATTACGATGTCGTGTATCAGACAGCGGTGAAAGAGAATAAGGTCGGCGATAGTTTGAAGAAGCTCATACAGGCATCGCCCTGTAAGAGTATAATTCCGTGAGAAAGAGTTAATAATAAAAGTGCGTCAGTCTGTTGTGCCAAATGAATCATCCCCACGACCGCGCCGTGCGGGCGCACGGCTGATGCTCGTCTGCGCCGTAGTGGCGGCGCTCGTGTGCGTATGCGGTTTGGCAAACCGGCAGGCGACGGCGCTTGCGCCCCCCGCACCAACCGCACAGGATCAAGACAATCGAGACTTCTCGAAATTCTCGCACAGCACTGCCAAACATGCCTCGCTCGGTTGCGCCTCATGCCATCAGCGCGCGGGCAATAACGCCATTGAGCCGGCCTATGACGGCCGGGCGTCGTTGCCGGGGCACAAGGCGTGTACCGACTGCCACTTGCCCCAGTTCGTCCAGCAGAACAACGCCATGTGCGCCATCTGCCACACGAGTGTGGCAGACACACGCAACCCGCCGGTCAAAGGTTTTCCGGGGTTGCAAAGTTTCAACGCGCGCTTCGATCATGCGCAGCACAACACGGGTGCGGCCAAGCCGCCCGCAGGTTGCGCGTCCTGTCATACGCCTTCGGGGCGACGCGCAGCGGCCTTGACGATCCCCGTGCGTTTGAACGCGCATGCACAGTGCTACACCTGTCACACGCCGAACGCGCGAGCGAATGGGCGCGACATCTCCTCCTGCGGCGTCTGCCACGGACTCGGCAGTTACGCGCGCACGCCACCGACGGGCCGCTCCTTCGCTATCAGCTTCAGCCACGCGACACACGGGCGCGGGCAGGGGCTGGGCTGTAACGATTGCCACAATCTGCGCGCCGGCCTGCCGCAACGCCAACAGGTCACGAACACACGTCCCTTGCAACACTTCGCCAGCGGGCGCGCACAAAGCTGTATGACTTGTCACAACGGCCGCCGTGCCTTTGGCGATGAGAACTTCGGCGAATGCGTAAAATGTCACAAGGGCGCAACGTTCCGTATGTAAATGGGTAAGGTAAACCTCCCAAACCGACGCGCGAAGGATGTGCGGCTCATCGGCTCGGATGGTTTTTAAGGGCGCATTCGTATAGGACAAGCATGTTACGTTGCCCCGGCTGTTGCTTTTACCCTACTCTGTCCCACGCGGCCGGAAAAAGAAATTGACAACCACGCGCTGGCCGTCTATATTGCGCCATGTCGTCTTCCCGTGACAGTGCTTGAGACCGCACGCTCTTTTGAGTTCCGAACGCATCCGTCTCTCCCTTGACAAGAGTAAACCCGGTCGCCTCCGGGCAATCCACGTTTAAGGATCATCTGCCATGAAACTGTTCCTTGTCGCTCTCGCCACGCTTGGCTGCCTTGTGCTGTTGCTCGTCAGCCCGCGCACATCGCCAGTCGCCGCCTCCGCGCTCGTCAAGAGCAAGGTCGAGCCAAAAGAGGTCGTCCTCAGTAAGGACTCGAAAGACCCTAAGGCTAAGGCCGTCTTGCTGACGCACGAAAGTCACTCGATTAAGAATTATAGTGAAGACGGCAAGTCGGTGATCGCCTGCACCGTCTGTCACCATTCAGACCAGCCGAAAGCGAGCTTGACCGGCGTGCTCAAAACCAGTGAGCGCGAAGCCGTGCTGACCACGAAACTGCTGGCTGATGCCGCCGCGACACCCGTCAAAACCTGCCGCGAGTGCCACGCGCAGACCGGCGCAAAGCCAGCGGAATGGCCCGCCATCCCGACCGTCAAGTATCCGGACGAGG
>JANMAD010000266.1:0-1850 GCA_031359515.1 Acidobacteriota bacterium
GTCGCGGCGATGCGGCGCACGTTGGCGAATGCTTCGTCGTCTTGGATCATCATGATCTCGTCGGCCAGTTCCGCGTCGAAGTTGACCGGGATGAACTCGTTCTGTCCGACGCCTTCCACTTTGCGGTCGCCCGGTTCGCCGCCCGCGAAGATTGAACCTTGCGGCTCGACCAACACGCAGATCGCACGCTGATTTATTTTCTTCACCGCGCGGGCGACGCCGGTGAACGTGCCCGCCGTGCCCGCGCCCATGACGACCGCATCAATGCGCCCGTCCATCTGCTCGATGATCTCGCGCGCGGTCGTCGTTTCGTGATATTCGGGGTTGGCCGGGTTCGCAAACTGCTGGGGCAAAAAACTGTTCTCGGTCTGCGCGGCCAACTCTTCGGCCAAGTGCAACGCGCCTTCCATGCCCGTCTCTTTCGGCACGTAGCGTATCTCGCCGCCCAACGCTTCCATCAGCTTCATCTTCTCGCTCGAATACCCTTCCGGCACGCACAGGATAACACGATAACCGCGCGCCACGCCGATCAGGGCCAGCCCGATACCGGTGTTGCCGGCCGTCGGCTCGATGATCGTCGCGCCCGTCTTTAACACGCCGCGCCGCTCCGCGTCGAGGATCATACCAAGCGCGGCGCGGTCTTTCACCGACCCGCCGGGGTTCATGTACTCAAGCTTAGCGTAGATGTCCGCGAGCGGCGGCCGGGCAAAGCGTGAGAGGTGCAGCAAGGGCGTGCGGCCGACCAGTTCAAGAATGCTTTCCGTGACACCGAGCGGCATGAAAGTCTCGCAGAAATCTACACAGGTCGGGGCGGAGCGCGGACAAGTGAAACATGCTTGTATTACAGGAGCGAATGGTAGCCCGCTGCCTATGCGCTGTCAAACAACCCGGCTGGCATGTGGTGGGTGGCGCGTTTGAGCATTTACGTCATTGCAAGCTGAAAGCGTATGGCTGCGAGAATCTCATCGCGTAGCTGCGCATCGTCAAGCGAGCCAAAGGCCTTTATCAGGCGGCGCTTATCTATTGTGCGGATTTGATAACAGAGAACGATTGACTCGGCATTGAGTCCGGCCGCCCCGACAGGTAGCAAAGCTTCATTCGGATAGATACGCCGGTTTGACTTGCGTGAAGTGACG
Organism: Acidobacteriota bacterium; assembly: GCA_031359515.1. Taxonomy (GTDB): domain Bacteria; phylum Acidobacteriota; class Blastocatellia; order Pyrinomonadales; family Pyrinomonadaceae; genus QHXQ01. Next base: position 1,137 of record JANMAD010000266.1, read on the forward strand.
GGCAGGACGTTAACGACGGGCAGAATTTGATTGAGCCGCGCATCGCTGATGACAAGCACAGGGCGCGTCTTGCCTTGCTCAGAGCCGACGACGGGATCGAGATTCGCCAGCCAGACGCGCCAACGCGCGGGCGTCATGCCGGAGTTTCCTCCGCGTCCGTATGGCGGAAATCGTCCAACGTTTCGCGCAGGTCGGCTAAGAACAGTTCGTCATTCATCGCTGCTTGCATAGCGGCGAATTTGTCTGCTTGTTCCCGCTTGTGCCGGGGCAATAAGACGACATCCAACTCTTCACCTTCCGCCAACTCCGGTGGCTCAAGCGGTCGCAGCACGCCGCCTTCATAGATGGCTGCAATCTGTTTACTCATAAGCACTCGCACCTCACGCCGTGATTCTAGCACGCGTATCCAAACAGGCCGACTCCACCTCGTTGACACACGCATCCCCCTCGCCTATATTCCCCGCGCTGGCATATACAGTCCTCACCGGAGCAAACCGCGATGGCTAATCCCGAACATCTTGAGATTCTGAAACGAGGAGTAGAGGCGTGGAACAAGTGGAGACGTGAGCACCCAACCGTTGATCCAGACCTCAGCGGCGCAAACCTCCGCGGCGCAACCCTCCGCGGCGCAACCCTGAGCGGCGCAAACCTCCGCGGCGCAACCCTCAGCGGCGCAAACCTCCGCGGCGCAAACCTCCGCGACGCAACCCTCAG
>JANMAD010000276.1:0-3722 GCA_031359515.1 Acidobacteriota bacterium
GAGCCGTAGGGCATGTCGGCGACGAGCAGTGCGCGCGTGACGCCGCGCCGGACGGCGCGCGTGTGCGCGACCATCTCGTCGAGCGTGACGGGCACCGTCGTGTCGTAGCCCAGCACGACATTGCCTAAGCTGTCGCCGACGAGAATGATGTCCGTGCCTGCCTCGTCAACGATGCGCCCGGTCGGATAGTCGTAAGCGGTGAGACACACCAAACGCTCACCGCGTTCCTTCGACGCGCGCACTGCCGGCACGGTCACTTTTTCCGGGCGCTGCTGTTTGAGATAGACCATCGTGGGTTCACGCCAACTGTGCTGACGGATTTAACGGGAGCGGCGAGGATTATAGGGAAGCGCGACAGGGGAGACAAGGAAGAAATGATAAATGCGGAATGATGAACGATGAATGAAGGCGGATGTGCTGGCTTTAATTCATCAGACATCATTTCGCATTCATCATTTACTGTGTGGTTGCCACAAGCGAACATCCGTTACGTCGGGCACGACAGCGAGGAGTTGTTTGATGGATAGATTGAGCGTCGGGTGCATAAGGTCGGGCGCGAGTTCGGCGAGCGGCGTGAGGACGAAGTGGCGCAGGTGCAGGCGCGGGTGCGGCAGCGTTAATAGCTCCGTCGCCTGTTGCGCGTCGCCGTAGAGCAAGAGGTCGAGGTCAATCGTGCGCGGCCCCTTCGGCACGTCGCGCCGCCGGCCTAACGCATACTCGATGCGCAACAGGCGCGCGAGCGTCTGTTCGGGCGTGAACGGTATAGCGTCGAGTTCAGCGACCATATTGAGGAAGGATGGTTGCTCGATCACATCAACCGGCGCGGTCTCGTAGATTGACGAAAGCCGCGTGACGCAGAGACCGGCCGCGAGCAGTCCGCGCACGGCGCGCAGCAGATAACCGGCGCGGTCGCCGAGATTCGAGCCGAGACCGATGTAGATGTGCGTGTGCGTGTGCGGCATGATGTGTGGGTTGAGCGCGCGGGAAATTACGCTTCAACGGAAGTCTTTGATGAGCACGACATCGCTCGACTGGTTGCCGCGTGCGCAGGCGATCTGTTTGCCGTCGCGGGAAAATTCAAAGCTGAAGATCAGCCCGGACGTAAAATTGGTTAACGCTTTAGGCGGCCCGCCGGCAACAGGTTGACTCCAGATGTTGGCGACGCCGACGCGCGTGTCCGCGTAAGCGATGGCCTGTCCGTCGGGATGCCAGTGAACTCTCATGTCGGCCGTGGGCGGGAGATCGATCAGCTTGAGTGGCGGCCCGCCGGCAAAAGGGATGATGGCGATCTGCCAGTGCGGCGCTGCGGCTTGCTCATCGAGGCGGGCGCGGGCGATCAGCCGGCCGTCGGGCGAGACATCCGGCCACTGCGCAGTATAGTCGGTGAGTTGCACCGGCGCGCCGCCGTTAAGCGGCACTTTCCACAGCCGCTCTTGGCCCGCGCTGAGTGCGGAGTAAACAACCCATTGCCCGTCGGGCGAAATGCGCTCGGAGTGATCCTCGCCGTTGGTTAGTTGTGTGATCTGACTACCATCGCGCGCCATGCGCCAGAGATGCGATGTGCCATCGGCGCGGAGCGCCTTGAACACAATGGCGCGGCCATCGGGTGTCGCGACGGGGAATGATTCTTCGTAGTTGTCATCCAGCAACTGCCTCTGCGCTGTGCCATCCGGTCTCATCTGCCAGATGTTACCAGTGCCGCTCACGGTCGAGGTGTAGAGCAAGTCGCCATTGGGTAGCCAAGAGATGCCGTTATACCCGTCGTTGCGGCCTTCGCCCACAGTCAATTGCCGCGCCTCGCTGGCCGCGCCGCCCGTGCGTGTGAGCCAGAGATTAGCGATGCGCTCGTCCTGCGCCATCACGAGCAACCTGGCGTCGTTGGTTGCGCCGAGACTGGTGTCGCCGTGGCCGTTCAGGTCGTTGATGATGCGGCGCACCTCGCCGGCCGGATATGAGACTTCCCAGAGTTGCGTGAATTCCTGACGGGGATCATTGGCCAAGACGACCAAGCCGCTGCCGTCACTCAGCCAATCCACGCGCCGCACCGCCTTCCAGTTATACGTCGTGAGTTGTTTCACCGCGCCGCTATCAACCTGCACCGTGAGCACATTGGCGTAGTAGCCGCCGACGGTGCGTATGCCGCCGCAGGCGATGGTCTGACCATCGGGCGACCACGCAGGCCCATGTACGGAGAAAAAGTCTGACGGCGTGCGGACGGCCAGCGCCCGCGCCTCTGTGCCGTCCGTGTGCGCGAGCATCAGGCTGTCGGCCTTCTGCTGATGATAGACGAAGGCGAGCCGCGCGTCGTCGGGCGCTTGTGTGACGGGCCCGGAAATATCTGTGAGTAACTTTTTCGCCGGCCCGCCGAGCACAGGCACTTGAAAGAGCGCGCCCGTGGGATAATTCGCGCCCGCGACCGTATAGAAAATAAAATTGCTGTCGTGCGAGAAGGTCGTCCCGCGATAGCCCACCGCGGCGGGCGCGCCGACTTGCAAGGTCGTCCCCGTCGCCAACTGTTTGACCCAGAGACTCTGCCGCCCATCGGCCTCAATCTCTCTGTAAGCGACATACTTGCCGTCCGGCGAGATGCTTGCGCTCCCGGCCCGGCCGCTGTTCGTGAGCCGCTTGATCTGCATGTGCTGTAGTGTGGGCGGCGACAGTTTGCGCGCGGCCTGATGCACGCTGAATCGGTATAAGCCAACGGCGGCCGCCCCCGCCAGCATGAGCAGCAACACGAACCCCAACCCGACGCCGAGTTTGTGCCGTTTGATTTCGCTGACGATATACTCGGCGCTCGTGTTATGCGCCACCGGCAACGCTTGCGTGGCTGCCCCCGCCGCGCGCACAGTCGCTGCGTCCATCTCTTCATCGCTCTGTGTCGCTGCGCCGAAGCGGCCGGCATCCGGCGTTAGTGCGCGCTCCATCTCTACGGCCGCGTCCAGACGTTGTTTGAGCCGCCGGAGCGCGCCCAACATCTCTGTGACCGCGTGATAACGCTCCGCCCGATCTTTCGTCAATGCGGTCGTCACAATCACTTCCAACGCTTCTGGCACTTCGCGCGCATAACGCGCCAACGGCGGCGGCTCTCGGTCGAGCAACGCGGCGATGCAGTCGTTCGGCGTCTCGCCCTCAAAGGGCACGCGGCCTGCCACCAACTCATACAGCACGACGCCCAGAGACCAGATGTCTGTGCGCGCGTCCACTTCGAGGCCGCGCGCCTGCTCCGGCGACATGTAAGCGACAGTGCCCAGCACTATGCCCGGCTGCGTCTTGATGATTGCGCTGGGCGGCGCGGCCGTTTGCAGCGTTGGCTCGCTCAATTTGGCGATGCCAAAGTCCAACACCTTCACGTAGCCGTCCGGCCGCAGCATGATGTTCTCCGGCTTGATGTCGCGGTGGACGATCCCTGCGCGATGCGCTTCGGCGAGCGCGCTGCCGACTTGAATAGCGATGTCGAGCGCCGCGCTCAACTTGAGCGGCGCGCCGGTCATGCGCTGCCGGAGCGTCAGGCCCTCGATGAACTCGCTGGCGATGAACTGCGCGCCGTCCGCCTGTCCGATCTCATAAATGGTGACGATGTTCGGATGATGCAGGGCGAGGCCTGCGCGGGCCTCTTGCTCGAAGCGGCGCACACGCTCCGCATCGCTCGTGAAGTATGCGGGCAGCAACTTCAAGGCGACGCGGCGACCGTTGCGTGTGTCGGCGGCGAGATAAACTTCGCC
>JANMAD010000282.1:0-6262 GCA_031359515.1 Acidobacteriota bacterium
TCTCGGCTTCACGCTCGGCGAAAGCGAGCGCGACGACGGGCAGATGCACCCGCTCGAAGTGCGCGTCACGGCCAAAGATACGAAGGGCAAAGAGCGCAAGCTCAACGTCACCGCGCGCAAAGGCTACTATCTACCGAAGGACGAGACGGCGCAGCAGGGTAATGAAAAACGTCCGTAGTCAGTTGGCAACTGTCAGTAGTCAGTGGTTCGTGGTCAGTTATCTTTCGCTTAACATTAAGGTTGATTGAAGCGCGTGATGAGCAGACCCAGCAAACTCTTCATGCTTTTACCAGTGGCCGCGTTTGCGCTCATGTGTGTCTGCGTGGCGCAGGCGCAAGCAGTGAATGAGCGCGCGGCGCATACGGAGCAACTGAGCGCAGTCAGCAGCGGGCCGACGGATGCGGTTGCGGCCGTGGCGGTCAGGTGGCAACTGAAGACGGGCGGCAGTGTCTATGCGCCACCCGTCATCGCCGCTGGCATTGTCTATTTCAGCAGCTACGATTACAACGTCTATGCGGCGGACGCGACGACGGGGCAGGAGCGTTGGCGCGTGAAGACGGGCGGGCGCGTGATCGGTGCGCCGGTGGTCGCGGGCGGTGTGGTCTATTTCGGCAGTCAGGATAATAAGCTCTACGCGGTGGACGCGGCGACCGGGCAGAGCAAATGGAAGTTCAAGACGCAATATGCCATCAGCGTCGCCCCGGCGGTCGCGGGCGACACGGTCATCGTGCCCAGCACGGACGGCTTGCTCTACGCGGTTGATACGGCGACGGGTAAACAGAAATGGACGTGCGCCATCGAGCGCGGCACGCCGACCGCGCCGCTCGTCGCCGGCAACACGTTGTACGTCGGCACGGCCGCCGGGCTACAAGCTGTTGACGTGGTGGGCGGGCAGAAGAAATGGGCGTTGAAGACTGTGGGCGCGGTCGTCGGTGCGCCGGTCATCGCGGACGGCACGCTCTACTTCGGCACGTTGCGCGGTCGCCTCTACGCGGTTGAGGCGGCGACCGGGTATGAAAAGTGGTACACGCAGGTTGAAGGCGGCTTGCCCTTTTCGCCTGCGGTCGCAAGTGGCACGGTTTACTTCGGCGGCATCGCCGGCACGTTCTACGCGGCGAGCGCGCAAACGGGGCAAGAGTTGTGGCGCTTCACGTCCGAGCAGGGCGTGACCTCCGCGCCGACGGTCGCGGGCGCGCTCGTACATTTCGGCAGCGCCAAAGGTCTCGTCGCGCTCAACGCACAGACCGGGCAGTTACGCTGGTCATTCCTCACGAACGGCATCGTCACCTCCGCGCCCGTCGTGCAGAACAAACTCATCTACTTCGGCGGCTGGGACGGCACGCTCTACGCCGTGCGCTGAAGTTGAGCTTAGCGCGCGTGCAGTTCAACACAGAGGACACAGAGGGCACAGAGCAAAGCGATCTCAAATTTCAGATTTGAAATTTGAGATCGCGCAACTCCCTGATCTCTGTGTCTTCCTCTGTGCCCTCAGTGTTAAGCGCGGGCCTATCACGCACCTTCAACCTTGCTTCCATTCAGTGCGCGCGGGTATCATCCGCCCTGTTCTCCCGTCAACGTTTGATCAGCGATAGGCGCTAACAAGCGCGCACTCTTCGTCTCCGTGCAACAGGCAACGCAAACACAGATTCGGCGCGTCGGCGTGCTAGTCAAGCCGCATCATCCGGAGGCGGTCGAGACGATCTGCCGGCTGCTTGAGTATCTGACCGCGCGCGGCATCGAGCTTGTCGCCGGCCCGCGCGTCGAGCGCGAAGCGGTCGAACGGCGCGCGGGTTGTGCGCTCGAAGTGCTGGACTATGAGCAACTGGCCGCGAGCGTAGACCTGATCGTCGTCTTGGGCGGCGACGGCACGATGATCGCTACTGCGCGTCTGCTCGATAACCGCGACGTGCCGGTTATGGGCATCAACTACGGCAACCTCGGCTATCTCACCGAAGTGCGCGTCGAAGAGATGACCGCCGCGCTCGCCGCCGCGCTCGCGGGTGACTACAAACTCGACCGGCGCATGATGCTGACAGCGGAGATGACGCGCGGCACAGAGCAACTCTTGCGCAACCGCGTCTTGAACGACGTGGTGATTAGCAAGTCGGCGCTCGCGCGCATCATCGAGATCGAGACGTGGCTCGACGGGCAATTCGTCAACTGCTTTCGCGCCGACGGGTTGATCGTCTCGACGCCGACCGGCTCGACTGCCTACAACCTCTCGGCGGGCGGTCCCGTTATCTATCCTTCGATGAGCGCCATCGTCATCACGCCTATCTGTCCGCACACGCTCTCGAACCGGCCGATTGTCGTGCCCGACGATGCGGAGATCGAGTTGATCTTGAAGACCGACAAGGAAGAGGTGGCGATCACACTCGACGGGCAGATCGGCTATCCGATGGAGAAAGATGATCGCGTCCTGATCACCAAGAGCCGCACCACCTTCAATCTCGTGCAGCCGATCAATCGCAACTACTTCGAGGTCTTGCGCGGCAAACTGCGCTGGGGCCGGTAAGCCGTGCGCGCCCGCTTAGCTATGACGAAAGAGTTTATCAACCCGGCGACGTTGCCCGCTTGGACGCAAGCGTTCACGCAAGTCGTCGTCGTGCCGCAGAGCGCGGCGGCGCGGACGATTTACATTTCCGGTCAAGTCGCGGTTGACAGGGAGCGGAATCTCGTCGGCGCGGGCGATCTGGGCGCACAGGCTGAGCGCGCGTTTGCAAATTTAGCGATGGCCTTAGCGGCGGCCGGCGCGACGACCGCCGATGTGGTGAAGTTGAATATCTATGTGAAGAATTACAGTCCGGCGGACGCAGAGCTTGTGGGCGCAGCGTTGCGCCGTTATTTCCCGCACGAGCAATTACCGACGAGTACGTGGCTCGGCGTGCAGTCTTTAGCGCAGGCAGGTTTTCTGATTGAAGTTGACGCCATCGCCGTCGTCGGATAATGAAGCACGTGTTGGGTAAACGAGCATTTGCTTTGCAGCATAAGTTGAAACGAAAAAAATATGGCTGATACAGATGAAGCAGTGACGAGCAGAGTGGCGGCGGCCCAGCGCAAGGCTTGGTGGCGGCTGTCGCTGACGACGTGGATCATGATCGGGTTGGTCGTGGGCGGCGTGCTTGGCTACGTCAGTCCCGCGTGGGGCAATCGCGTCTTTTTCCTGCGCGACATCTTCTTGAACCTGATCAAGTCGATCATCGCGCCGCTCGTCTTCTCGACGCTCGTCGTCGGCATCGCGGGCGGCGGCGATTTGAAGAAGGTCGGGCGCATGGGCGCGAAGGCGTTGCTCTATTTCGAGATCGTGACGACGATTGCGCTCTTCATCGGGCTGGGCGTGGTCAATTTGATCCGACCGGGCGCGGGCGTGCAACTCGTCGCTTCCAGCACGGAGATCGCCAGCAAGATCGGCGAGAACCATCCGAAGACTCTGGTCGAGACGCTCGTCCACATCTTCCCGTCGTCAATCGTGGACGCGATGGTGCGCGGCGACGTGTTGCAGATCGTCGCCTTCGCCATCATCTTCGCGATGGCGTTGACTGCGCTCGGCGAGAAGGGGCGACCTATCTTGCGCGCGTGCGAGAGTCTGTCGCAGATCATGTTTCGCTTCACGGGCTACGTGATGTTGTTCGCGCCCATCGGCGTCGGCGCGGCGATGGCGCACACCATCGGCACGCAAGGCTTAGGCGTGCTGGTCAATCTGGGTAAACTGATCGGCTCACTCTATCTCGCGCTCGTCATCTTCGTCGTCTTCGTGCTGGGTGCGGTCGCGCTCCTCTTCCGCATTCCCGTCCTGAAATTCCTGAAGGCGGTGCGCGAGCCGGCGACGATTGCGTTTGCGACGACGAGCAGCGAGTCCGCGCTGCCGAAGGCGATGGAGGTGATGGAGCGTTTGGGCGTGCCGCCACGCATCGTCGGCTTCGTCATGCCGACGGGCTATAGCTTTAACCTCGACGGCACGACGCTCTATCTGGCGATGGCATCGGTCTTCGTGGCGCAGGCGGCGGAGACGACGATGGGCTTTCACATGGGCTTCGGCCAACAGATCGTGATGATGCTGACCTTGATGCTCACCTCGAAGGGCGTGGCGGCCGTGCCGCGCGCCTCGCTCGTTATCTTATTGGCGACGCTCAATAGTTTTATGCCGCAGGGTCTCGGCCCTATCGGCGTCGCCGTCATCTTCGGCGTGGACGAGTTGATGGACATGGGGCGCACGTGCGTCAACGTCGTCGGCAACTGTCTGGCGACGTGCGTGGTCGCGCGTTGGGAGGGCGAGTTCGACGACGAGCGGGCACGCGCGTTCGGCACGCCGCAGGAGGTTAAATACGATCTCGCGCATGACGAACCGGCCTTCGCCGAAGCCGCGGCCGGCGGCCAGACTTAAATCGAAGCACAGCAGAATGGAAGAGAGAACGAAAACATTTATCCACGAAATTACACGAAATAGCACGAACTGTTCGTGTGTTTTGCCTCGTGTTGCTTCGTGTGGTTTCGTGGATAGTTTTTCATGTAGTCCCAATCTCTCGTGGTTTGATTTAACACGTTGGCGACGTGAAAGCGTGCGCCGTTGCTGTACGGGAACGATGCTGATGTGCAGCCTGTCGCCGTGCGGGTGGCAGGCTGCTTGTGCTTTAGCGGCGGCAAAACAGCGCGTTCGGTGTGCCGCTCTGTTGTCGGCCGCGCGCGGAACGCGAGATGCAAAGAATGCTCGACTAACAGAACAGACGTGATTCTATTCGACCTATCAAGCAGGGAGCGCGCCACCTCGTAAACATAAACTTTGTGACGTAAGCGTGGAGGGGCCGCGACACGCAATGCAAGTTCGCGTGCTTCAATCAACGCCTACGGCGCTAACGTGAAGAGGACTGTAGCGACATGTTTCCTATTGGCGACGACAACTCCGACCGCACCATCACACCCATCGTCAACTATGTGCTGATCGCCGTGAACGTGCTGGTCTTCGTGCTGTTTCAAGGCTTCGGCGCGAACGACCGTTTCACTTATGCGTGGTCAACTGTGCCGCGCGAGATCGTGACGGGCAGCGACGTGGTGACACCGCCGCGCACGGTCGAGTTCAATGGACAGACCATCGAGCAGCCGGGCTTGCAGCCGACGCCGGGCAGCGTCTATCTGACGCTCCTGACCTCGATGTTCATGCACGGCGGATTGGCGCACATCTTCGGCAACATGCTCTTCCTCTGGATATTCGGCGACAACCTTGAGGATCGCATGGGGCACGCGCGGTATCTGATCTTTTATCTGGTCTGCGGCATCATCGCTTCACTCGCGCACGTTTTCTTTACCGTCATGTCCGGGCAGAGCCAGATCGTGCCGAGCCTCGGCGCGTCGGGCGCGATCTCCGGCGTACTGGGTGGCTACATCTTGTTGTTTCCGAAGCGACAGGTGCGCGTGATCCTGTTGCGCATGTTGACGACCGTGCCCGCTTACGTCGCGCTCGGCCTCTGGTTTGTGTTCCAGTTGGTCAGCGGTCTGGGCCTGCTCGGCGGCGGCTCGGAGGCGGGCGGCGTCGCTTATGCCGCGCACATCGGCGGCTTCATCGCCGGGCTGGTGCTAGTCAAGTTGTTCGATCAAGGGGGCGGGCGGGCCAACGCAACTGCCTGAGCGGTGGCTGCGTTTGCGCCGCACATTTTACACGCGGACGGGCGAATGAATCGTCCGTAATCATAGGAGCAACAAGCAAGGGAGGAACGAACCGATGGCTGATAACGACAAAGTGATCTCGACACTCAATAATCTGATCGAGACCTGCAAAGATGGACAGGAAGGTTTCCAGCAAGCAGCCGAAGGCGTCAAGAATAGTGAGTTGAAGACGCTCTTCGGCACATACGCGCAGCAACGCGCGGGGTTCGCGGGTGAGTTGCAAACGGAAGTGCGCAACTTGGGCGGCGACCCGGAAAAGACGAGTTCCACGGCGGGCGCGCTGCATCGCGGCTGGATCAACATCAAGTCGGCGATCACGGGCCAAGACGAGAGCGCGATCATTGCCGAGTGCGAGCGCGGCGAGGATTCGGCCGTGAGCAACTATCAGGATGCAATCAAGGGCGAGTTGCCGGCGAATATCCGCGAAGTTGTCGAGCGGCAGTTCGCGCAGGTGAAACAGGCGCACGACCGCATCCGTTCGTTGGAGCGGGCCAGCAGCAAGAGCGCGTAAGACATGGCGCACTAGGCGCGGCGCAAGAAATTCGCGCCCTTGCGCCGCAAAGAACGTGTGGGAGGCGCTCGCTGTAAGCGAGCGCCTCCT
>JANMAD010000331.1:0-7059 GCA_031359515.1 Acidobacteriota bacterium
GCCCTCGGCCGTGTTCGTGTGATACGGCCCGACCTGCGTAGTCGCCAACTTCGCGAGCGGCAACTCTTCCGCGTCGTCGTGGAACAAAACGATCTTCAACGAGTCGCCCGGATACTGCGTGCGGATCAGATGCGCGAGCGCGAGCGCCACCTTCTTCGCGGGCGTGAAGCGATCCTCGCCATACAAAATCATCGAATGCGAACAATCGAGCATCACCACCGTCGCGCACGACGATTGATAATCCTGCTGATAGACGTGCAGATCGCTATACTCAAGATTGAGTGGCACAGTCAACCCCTCGCGCTTGATCGCCGAGAGCAGCGTCGTGTTCACATCCAGATTGATCGTATCGCCAAACTCGTAAAGCTTCGATGCCTGCGCCGCCTCCACACCCGTCGCCAGATGCGGCGTGTCGTGTCGCCCGACCGAACTCTTGCCCAGACTACCGAGCAAGTTGCGCAAAGTCTTATAGCCGAGAAAGTCCAACCCCTTCTCCGTCACTTCAAACTTCACGTCACGCGGCAGCGGCTCTTCCTCGCGCCCCTGTCCGCCCCGTCGCCCCTTGCGCTGCTGTCGCTCATCGGGCTGCTCTTCGCGCAGATTCAAATAACCCTCTTCCACCAGCCGCTCGATCAACTGATTCAACAACTCCTCAAGCTGCGACCCCTTGAACTTTCCCTCGTTCTCCGCCAGCATCTCCCGCACGTCCTGCTCAGCCAACTCGCCCATCTCCATCAACGCCTGCAAGAGCGCCTGCCTGAGCGCATCAAGCGACGTGTCCTGCTGCCTCCGCTGCCGCGTCCAGTAGTAATCATCGTCATAACCCGATTGCAGCAACGAATCCTGCAACCCGTCCATCAGGTCGCCGAGGTTCACGCCCGACACGTCGAAGCCTTTGAACTTGGAATAGCGGATGAATTTCATAACCGATTCACTTTTCTGTGATGATCGTTAATCCTGTTACATGCTTGAAGTCATCTGAATTATGAGTGACCAATGGCACTGCATAGGCCAACGCGGTGGCGGCGATCCAAGCGTCGGCTTCCGGCATCACTCGTCCAATCCGCTTTGCGTTAGCTTGCACTCGCGCCCATTGCAAACAAATAGCTTTATCAACTTCCGCAAAAGTGTAGCTGTTCAGATAAGCGCGCAACGCTTCATGTCTGGTAGCGCCCCAGCCATTCTTCAACGGCCATGCTTCAAGCTCGGCAAACGTTTGCGCCGCGATGAGCCACTGCCGGCCGGTGAGATGAGGGGTATAAAGAGTCCCACGTGTATCGCGCTTCCAGATATAAGAGACGACGTTCGTATCAACCACGACGATATCGCTGCTAAACGAGCCAGTCACGCCAAACCGCTCCGGTCTCTATCTGGCCGCCGCATAGCCGCAATCCATGATAAAAACTCATCTACGCTATCTGCTTCCGGCTCAGGGTCTCTAGGCAGATCATCTATGTTATGAATCGGCCCTACCCCCTGTCGCCGAGCAAGCTCACGCGCGCGGGCATGAGCTTGCTGAATGCGTTCTTGCTCGTGATTAACCTTGCTCATTGCGTTCTCTCCTTGAATAAATCTCTGGAGCAATAAGACTTGAAACTGCGACTCCGCTGCGCCTCAACTATACCGTCCCGTCTCCGTCAGGTCATCATAGATCATCCCGCGCCGATCTTTCTTCGCTTTCGTGGCGGCGGTGTAGCCGCCTTCTTCGTTGCGGCTGATCTTGTTTTGGGCGTAGAGACCTTCGAGGGCGAACTCGCAGGCGGCGACGATTTGCGCGTCGTCGGTGCGTTTGAAGTCGAAGGGGATAGTGATCGTGTCGAGCAGTTCGGGCACGGTCTCAAGGAGCGTGACGCATTCGGCGGCGGAGGCGGTGTCGGCGAGGCGCAGGGTGTTGCCGCCGTCAAACCAACGGACGGCGGGCGCGAAGTCTATGCCGACGAAGTAGCCCTCGAAGATTTCACCGGCGGCGCGTTTGATCAAATCTTTGGCGATCTTGGCCGCGCCGATCTGTTCGCCTTCGTACTCAAGTTCCAGCTTGCCGGTCATCGAAGGCGCGGCGGCGTAGATGTCGGAGATGCGCGGCACGATGTCGGCCTCGCCGGTCAACAACGCGCGCCGTTCGGCGTTCGAGACGACTGATTCAATAACCGTGATCGGCAGCCGTTGTGAGACGCCGGAACGTTTGTCCACACGACTGTCGTCGCGCGCCTCAAATGCTATCTGCTCGATGATCTCGCGGATGAATTCGGGCACGCGCAAGTGGCCTTCGATGCCTGCGCGCTCCGTCCACGCTTCCTGTTGCGTGATCTCCACGCCGAGTTGCAGGTCGGTCGGGTAGTGCGTCGAGACCTCCGCGCCGATGCGATCTTTTAAGGGCGTGATGATCTTGCCGCGCGCCGTGTAGTCTTCCGGATTGGCCGAGAAGACGAGCATGACATCGAGCGGCAGACGCACGGGGTAGCCTTTGATCTGCACGTCGCCCTCTTGCATGATGTTGAAGAGGCCGACCTGTATCTTGCCCGCGAGATCGGGCAACTCGTTGATGGCGAAGATGCCGCGATTGGCGCGCGGCAAGAGACCGTAGTGAATGGTCAACTCGTCGCTCAACAGATGCCCGCCCTTCGCCGCTTTGATCGGATCGACATCGCCGATGATGTCGGCGACGGTCACGTCGGGCGTGGCCAGTTTTTCGACGAAGCGCGCGTCGCGCCCAACCCACGCGATTGGTGTTTCGTCGCCCATCTCCGAGATCACTGCCCGCCCGTGCGCGCTGATCGGGCGGAACGGATCATCGTTGATCTCGGAACCGGCGATGATCGGCATCTGTTCGTCAAGCAGGTTCGTCAACTGCCGTATGATGCGGCTCTTGGCTTGCCCGCGCAGACCCAACAGGATCAGGTTGTGCCGCGCAAGGAGCGCGTTGACGAGTTGCGGCACGACCGTCTCGTCATATCCGACGATGCCCGGAAAGATACGCTCACCCGCGCGCAGTTTGTTGATCAGATTTGCGCGCAGTTCATCTTTAACCGACCGCACGCGATAGCCGCTCCGCTTCAACTCGCCCAATGTTTTTGCTTGTATCATTGCTTAACCCCTAACCTTGCAGTCTGTTTGTCATCCGAGAGTATAAGCCTCACGCAAAGGCGCAAAGCCGCCAAGAAGCGCGCAAAGGGTTGAGAGTTTTCTTAACGTCTTCTCTTTGCGCCTTTGCGTCTTTGCGTGAGAGTTCCTGTCTCATCGCATCTAGCCCGACACGGCGTTCAACTCGTTAGCAATATAACGTCCATCGTCTGTGCATGTGACAAGTTTATCAGCTTCAAGTTTTTCCAGATGCGCGATAACGGCGCGCTCGGCCATGGCGTGCAGTTTCGGCGCAACATCCGTGTAAACCCGCACGACGATCTCTGCCGGCACGCCTGCGCCCGCACGCACGGCGCGGAGAATGTTCGCTTCGCGCGCGAGTCGGTGCGTGATGTACTCGTCGATCTTCGCCGCCGCGTTGCCGACTGCGGGGCCGTGCCCGCCGAAGAGAACTTTGATGTTTGGCAGCAGCGACTTGTAGCGTTCGAGCGTGCGCAGATAGTCGCGCATGTTGCCTTCGGGCGGATCAATCAAGACCGAGCCGAGGCCGAGTATGTTGTCCCCGCAGATGAGCGCGCCCGTGCGCGCTTCGTAAAAACTGAGATGCCCGCGCGTATGGCCCGGCGTGTGCATGGCGCGGAGAGACAACGGCGGCTCGCCGGCAAGCTCAATCACGTCGCCATCATTGATGAAACGATCAACCCGAATCGTATCCGCGATCATTTCCGCCGTCAGTTGATGCGCGGCGACGGGCACGCGCCCGCCGAGATGCTCTCTGAGAGCCTTCGTGCCGGCGACGTGATCGGGATGATAGTGTGTCAACACGATCTCGCGCACGTTGCGGCCTTCGGCGAGCAACTCGTCAACGCACTGTGCCAGCGCAGTCTGTTCCTCTTCATAAGGTGAACCGGGATCGATGATGACGAGTTCGCGGTGGCCGACGATATAACAGTTCGTATGCGTCGCGGGCGGCTTCGTCGGCGTGCGCAAGGGGAAGCAGATAAAGCCGGGTAAGAATTCGATGCGGCGCACGGCCTCGCGTTGCGCTTGTGGCATGCTAAGGAAACGCGCGACGAGGTCATCGGTTAAACCATCGGCGAGCGTCCCCAGCGCATGTAGCACCGGCGGCGCGACGAGGATTTCGCTCCGCGTCCAACGCGCGTAAGCCTCCCTTGCGTCCGTCCATTCGCCGTGCGCGAACTCGGTGGTGCGGACGCGCGGCTCTTGTTTGCGCGGACAGCGCGCGAGGAAGAACCACGTGTCGAAGCGGCGCGGGCTAAATGGCGGCGTGACCCAACGACCGACGAACGTGAAATCGCGCGCGTCCAAGTTGAGACCGTAATGCGCGAGCAGTTGCGGGAAAGACATGCGCGCGGAAGTCAGATCGTCGAGCAGCGAAGCGAGTTGGCCCTTAGTTAAAGTATCAACGCCGCGCGCGACCAGTACGCCGACTTCCTCGAACAACTCGCGTGCGGCGCAACTGATCATCGCGCACGTCTCCGCATCCGCGCAGTTGGCGACGGGCGTCTCCGCATCCTCCGCGTCGCGCTGCCCGCCGGGGAAGGCGTAGAAGCCGCCGAGGAACGCCATGCGTTCGCTGCGCTGCGCCCAATAGACCTGCGGCGGCGCGGTGGCGTCATGTTCAGCGCCGCGCACCAGAATGACTGCGGCGGCATCTTTCGGCACGGCGTCCGCACGGCGCGCGGTTGTGGTTGCTGTCGGCGCGTTGGCTTCGTTGCTGCTCATTGATCTATCTGTTTCGGGAGTAGCGGCAGTATAACACTAACGTCGGGCGCGACGGACAAGGGCCGTTGATTCAGCACAAAACAATGGCGCGGCTGCAATGTGCTTGCAGCCGCGCCGTCGGTTTGTCTGTGTCGCTGCATTACGCGCGTGGGCGCACGGTCAGGAAGATCGTGGTTGCTTGCCCGCGAAAGACGCGCGTGATCAAGAGCAGCACGGGGCGCGGGCCGGAGCGTGCGAGCGCGGCCGTCACGTCCGCCGATGAACGCACGGGTTGACGGTTGACTTGCTCGATCACGTCGCCGCGTTGGAGGCCGGCATCGGCCGCGGGGCCGGTCGGATCAATCTCCGCGACGACGACGCCTTGCTTGCCCGCCGGCAGAGAGAGTTGCTGCGCGACGTCGGGCGTGATCGGTTGGACGCCGATGCCGAGTTTGCCGGTCGTCGCGCCTCCGCCTGTTGCCCCATCGCCCGCTTGCTCGTCGCCGCGTTCGGTCGGCGGTTTGAACTCGCCGAGCGTAGCCTTCAACTGTTGCTCGCGGCCGTCGCGCAGGACGTTGAGCGTCACGTCCGTGTTCGGCGGCGTGCCGGCGATGCGGTTGCGCAGTTGATTGCTGTCGTTCACCGGCTGATCGTTCAACGCGAGAATCACGTCGCCCTGCTTTAGCCCCGCGCGTTCGCCCGCGCTGCCCGCGACGACAGTGCCGACGATGACGCCGCGCACGTCTTTCAAATCCAAACTCTGCGCAATATCAGAAGTCACCGGCTGCACGATGACACCGAGTTGGCCGCGCCGCACCTTGCCCGACTTGATCAGTTGATCCATCACGCCGCGCGCCATGTTCGACGGGATGGCAAAACCGATGCCGATTGAGCCGCCCGATGGCGTCAGGATTTGCGAGTTGATGCCGACAAGTTCGCCGTTCGTATTGATGAGCGCGCCGCCGGAGTTGCCCTGATTGATCGGCGCGTCGGTCTGGATGAAGTCCTCGAAATTGCCGTCGCCGACGCCGGTCGCGCGTCCTTTCGCGCTGACGATGCCGGCGGTCACGGTCTGATCTAGGCCGAGCGGATTGCCGATAGCCAGCACCACATCGCCGACCCGCGCGCGGTCGGAATCGCCGAGCGTCAGCACTGGTAGATTCGTCGCGTTGATCTTCAACACGGCCAAGTCGCTCGGCTGATCCGTGCCGACGACTTTGGCGTCGAGCGTGCGCCGGTCGGAGAGATCGACCTTGATCTGCTCTGCGCCGTCAACGACGTGATGATTGGTCAGAATATAACCGTCCGGCGTGACGACGACGCCGGAGCCGACGCCGCGCTCGATCTGCGGCGGCTGTTGCTGCTGCGGCGCGCGGTCGCCGAAGAATTGGCGGAAGAACGGATCATCCGCGAACGGATGCTGCTGGGCGGGCCGCGCACGCCGCTCGGAGCGCACGGTCACAACCGCCGGCGCGACCCGCGCCACCACGTCGGCGTAAGATGTCTGCCCGGCCACGGCCGGCAGACTCGTCGCATTGGCCGCGGGCAGCACAGACGAGGTCTGCACCTCGTTCGCGCTCGAACGCACGCGGCTGCATCCCACCACCCCTAGCACTGCGGCCAACACTAATGCCAGCCGCGCGCTGCCTGTGCGCGTCCTGCGGAGCGAACTGTTAGACAAAAATTTGTAACTCATCTTTCCCACCTCTGTTCAATTTAAAAACTGTCCGTTGTCAGTTGTTCTTTACTCGATAAGTTGAACGATCAGCTTTAACGTTCAGTTCCTAAACCAGAGACAACGGACAACTGACGACGGACAAACATTCATTCTTGCCACACACGCCGGTAGAGGCTGACCATTTCGCCCCACGCCTGATCCGTTGCTTCCGGGTCGAAGCGCGGCCCTTCGTCGCGCATGAAGGCGTGCTCGGCGTTGTACTCGCGGACTGCAAACTTCGTGCCCGCCTGTGTAAGCGCCGTCGCGATCCGCGCACGGCCAGCTTCAGGGATGTGCGGATCGCGTGCGCCCCAGACGAGCAGCAATTCGCCTTTGATGTCGCCCGCGCGGGCGAGCGAACCGGCGTCGGCGTCTTGGCCGAGTTTGCCGTCGTGAATCCCCGTGCCGTAGCAGCAGACGGTTGCCGCCACGTCCCGGTTGGACGCCGCACGGAAGGCCAGATGCCCGCCGATACAGAAGCCACCGACGCCGAGTTGACCGAGCGCGACGCGCGGGTGCTGCGCCAAATAATCGAG
>JANMAD010000348.1:0-2088 GCA_031359515.1 Acidobacteriota bacterium
GGGGAGGGGATCGACGTGCGCGGGGAGGGTGGTTACATCGTCGTTGCGCCGTCGTTGCACGCAAGCGGGCGACGCTACGAATGGCTGAAATACGAATGGAAGAGTGGCGACACGCCCGCGCCCGTTCCTGATTGGCTGTTAGCGCGGCTCACAGCCCCGCAGAGCAAGCCAGCAGGCGCAGCCGCGCCGAAACCACGCGCACAAGGGAACGGCAGCGCAGCCATCGCCTATACCATTCCAGACGGGCAGCGCGGGGATGCGCTGTTCAAGATCGCGTGTTCACTACGCGGCAAGGGCGCGAGCTATGAAGAGATTGAAGCTGAATTATTGCAGATCAACGCGCACAGGTGCGTGCCGCCGAAGGATGCGCCAGAAGTACAGAAGATCGCCCGCAGTGCGATGCGCTATCAACCGAACGCGGCGGCCGGAGGAGTTTGAGCGATGCAACCCGACAAGCTATCGGCCATCGTGGCGCAGGCTGTTCGTGCTGCGCTCGCGCAGGCTGAGGCAGAAGAGGCGCAAGCGTCGCCCGGTGCGCCGCGTTTACTGACGGCGCGCGATGTGGCGCAGAGGCTACAGACCAACGTGCAAGCAGTTTATAGACTCGCGCGGGAAGGAGAGTTACCGCCCGTTGTCTTAGGCGCACGCTCTTATCGCTGGACGGAGCAAGTTGTGAGCGCCTTCATCGCGCAGAGGGGCGCGAGCGCAGAGCCTACGCCGGAAGTAAAAACCTTGCGGCTCATTCGACGGCAGGCGTAGAGTGCGCGGCGAAAGGAGGGCCAAGACACAATGGCTCAAATAATCAAACGCGGCAAAGACAAGCAAGGCCGCGAGCGGTTCATGGTCAAAGTTTTCTGGGGCCGTGACGGCACAGGCAAACGGCAGTATCACTGTAAGATCATCACGGGGAAGAAAGAGGCCGACGCTTACGCGCGCACGAAGGAACACGAGCGCGACACGGGGAAGCCTTTGAAGCCGATCAGTCTCACGGTCAACGATCTACTTGATCGCTGGCTACTCCACTGCCGGCGCACGGTGCGCGAGAAAACTTTAGAGTGGTATGCGTACCTGATGGATAAGTACGCGCGCCCGCACATCGGGGATAAGAAGTTGACGGCGATCCGGTTGCTCGACTTCGAGGATTTGTATTTACATCTTGAACGTGCGGGCCTGTCGGGGCGGTCAATCAAGTTGGTTCACGCGCGCTTGGTGACTGCCTTCCAGCAGGCGATCCGGTGGGAACTGCTCAGCGCAAACCCGGTCATGCTGGCGACCACGCCGAAGTGGATAAAACGCGAGATGGAATTTCTGACGCCGGAAGAGGCGCAAAAGTTCATCACGGCGACGCGCGCCGATGCGCGGGGTGTGCTGCTCAGGTTCGCGTTGCTCACGGGCTTGCGGCCCGAAGAGTATTGCGGGCTGCAATGGGCGGAGCTTGACGTTGAAGGGCAACAGCGCGGCGGGGCGCGCGTGCGCCGTGTGATGAAGTGGTTTGCGGCTGGCCGATGGAAGTTCGACGAGCCAAAGACGCCGAAGAGTAAGCGTGACGTTTACTTTCCGGTCTCGCTGGCGCGCGATCTGCAAGACTACAGGCGGCAGCAGTTGGAGGCGCGGTTGCGTTTAGGGCAACACTACCAACAGCACGATCTTGTGTTCGCGGAAGAGGACGGCGGCCCGTTGACGTTGAAAAAGATCGTGCGGCGTCACTTGCTGCCGACTTTGAAGCGCGCCGAACTGCGGACGGTGACTCTGTATGCCCTGCGCCACTCATACGTGACGCTTTCGCTGGCGGGGGGCGTGAGTGCCAAGACTGTGAGCGAGCAAGCCGGGCATAGCAGCGTGCGGTTTACGCTCGACTACTACGCGCACGTCCTACCGCGCGAGCGGGAAGGGGCATCGGACAAGCTGGAAACACTGCTTTTTTCGGGGGCTGGCAACCTATAGGCACACCGAAACGAGCATGACACCTACCTAAATCACTCATTCCACTTAGCTTTACAACCGGCTAGATTTTACGTGCATAACAATAACCTCACGCAAAGACGCAAAGGCGCAAAGCTGAGGACGCAAGGAATAGGTTTCAACTTA
>JANMAD010000356.1:0-23137 GCA_031359515.1 Acidobacteriota bacterium
TGAACATCACGAGCGCGAATCCGGGTCTGTTCACCACGAACGGCACAGGCCCGGGCGAAGCCGTCGCGCTGCTCGCATCGGGGCTGCGCTACACGCCGGGGCCGCTTACCGCGCGCTTCGATAATCAACCGAGCGTCGTCACACTGTTCGGCACGGGCTGGCGCAACTCCGTGCCGGTCAGCGCGACCATCGGCGGGCGCACCGCCACGGTCGAATACGCGGGCGCGGCCGGCGGCTTCCCCGGTCTCGATCAACTCAACCTGCGCGTCCCCGACGGCACGACCACCGGCGCAGCCGTCGTCATCATCCGCGCTGCCAACGGTGCGACGAGCCGCAGCGACGTGACCGTCACCTTCAGATAAACACAGAGGGCGACGCACAACATTGTGCGTCGCCCTCTGTGTTGCAATTGAATGCGCCTGCTTTGTCAGTACCGCCTGCGGTAGCGGGCGGGTCGTGCTGACGTTAGCACCCGCCCGCTACCGCAGACGGTACTGACTTAACTACTTTGTTGCCTTATCTAACGCTACTGCACTTTTCCGAAGCGTAGTCTGTACTCCGGCGAATTCATAAAGCCGTTGACCATCGTGCGCGCGTCGGTCGGATGCGCGGTCAAGTAATTCAACCACGAATTGTAGCCAGCCGTCTCCGGTGCGCGCCGCAGGTAACCGTAATACTGCATGGCCACGAATGCGTTATTGAATTCGCGGTTACTAACTTCGTTGCTCTGCACAACGGCACGCAGAACTTGCGCCCGCGTGAGCGTGCCGGCGGCGAGGCGCGCGGCGAGTTCTCCGGCCGTGAGCGTGATGAATTGCGTACCGTCGGGGGCGGCCGGGTCGGGCGTATAGATGCTCGTCAGGTTGTAACGACCTAGCAGCGCGTTGACGAAGGCGTCATTCGTCATCGCCGTCGGGTACTGCGTGATGAACTCTGTGCGTTGCGTGAAGTTAGCGGCGAACGTCGCGCGCTTCGCATAAACCTCCTCAGCCGTCTGCCCCGTCACGCCCCGCATGTCCGCGATGATCTCGGCATACTGTGGCAGCCGGTTGAACGCCACTTTATAAAACTTAAAGACGTAGAGGCCCTTCAACTGAAACTCCTGCGAGCCGAAGAAACTGTTGCTGACGTTGATGCGGTCACAACCGGCCGACGAACTGTTCGGATCGGTGTTGTTCACGTTCTGACATCCATTCAGCAAGTTGAACCAAGCGTTATAGCCACTCGCGTCCGGTTCGCGCGAGAGGAAATCGAGATACTGTTGGCGCACGAAGAAGGCGCTGTCAAAGACAGGGTTCGGCGTCGCCGTCGTGTCGTTGTCCGTGATGGTGAGCGTCGCGGTCGTTTGCGCGCCGAGCGTCGCGCCGCTGCCGCTCGTCAGGCGCAGTTGCACCGTCTCGTTATTTTCCACATGCCCGTCGTTTATGAGCGGCACGTTGATCGTCGCTTGCGTCGCATTGGGCGCGAACGTGATCGTGTCCACCGTCGTCGCATAGTCGCAACGCGCGAAGGCGACGCCGGGCATCGTCGTCGTGTCGTCGCAACGCACCTCGGCCGGATCATCCACCGTGTTGAAGGAGACGGACGCCGCGCCGCTTGTGTCGCCTGTGCGCGTGAGCGTGATAAGAGCGTGCCCCGCTTCTTCGGCGGCGTTGTAAGTTGCGCTGCTGAACTGCACCGTGCTGTTCGCTTGATTGCCGCCGAGCGTGTAATTAGCGGCCTTGATGCCGCCGGGCGCGAAGCCGTCTTTGAACGCACGGGCTTTCAGCGTCGTCGTTTGATTGACGAGGACGGTCGCGCCGGAGTTGATGACGGGATCGGTCTCGGTCGGCTCGTTGCCGTCGGTCGTGTAGTGGAGCGTGATGCCGCTGCCGAGCCAACTCATCGGCACGGGGCTGCTCGCGCCGAGATTTGTGCCGTTGCCGAAGACGCCGTTTGAGTTGCTGCCCACGATCAGGAACGTACCGTCGGTCTTGCGCGCGATGAGAAACTCGCCACCGCTCAAGAGTTGATTGATGCCGCTCAAGCCGGCGATCTGCACGGGTGTCGTGCTGGCGAATGAGGACATACCCGGACTGTTGCCCCACGCCCAGACCGTGCCATCGTTGCGCAATGCATAGATGTCGTACTTGCGCGCCGCGATGGCGACGACGTTGCTCACGCCTGATACTTGCACGGGCGTCTGACTGCCGTTCGTCGTGCCGTCGCCGCGCAAGCCATACTGATTACTGCCCCACGCCCAGACCGTGCCGTCATTGCGCAACGCGACAGAGTAGTTGATGCCGGCGGCGACGGCCGTCATGTTCGTCAGCGTCGTGAGCCGCACCGGTGTAGAGCGATTCACGAAAGTGCCGTCGCCGATCTGGCCCAAAAGATTCGCGCCCCACGCCCAGACCGTGCCGTCGTTCTTGACCGCAAGATTGTGCGTCGGGCCGGCGGCGAAGGCCGTCATACCCGTCAGACTGCCGACACGCACCGGCGCGGTGCGATCAAACGTGCTGCCGTCGCCGATCTGGCCGTAAGTGTTCGCGCCCCACGCCCAGATCGTGCCGTCGTTGCGCCGCACGAGCGTGTGTGAACCGCCGGCCGCAATGTCTGCGGCATCATTGAAGCCTGCGATCTGTTCCGGCGTGATGGTCTGATGACCCGCCGCGCCGTACCAATCAGCGCCCCACGCCCAGACCGTGCCGTCCGGCTTGAGCGCCACGCTATGCACAGGGCCGGCGGCGAGCGTCTGCACACCGCTGATGTTAGCGACGGGCAACGGCGTCAGACTGAAACGCGCCGGACTGGTGTTTGAACCGAGTTGGCTGCCGTCGTTCTGCCCCCACGCCTGCACCGTGCCGTCGCTCATCAAAGCGAGCGTGTGCGTCGTGCCGGGCGCAAGCGCGGCGACGCTTACGTTCGTGCCGGGTAGCGTGATCGTGACGTTCTGCGGCCCCGCGTATGCGCCACCATCGGGACTAAAGGTCGGCGCACCGAGCGTCGGGCGCGGCGCGACATTGTCCACGCCATAAGGATAGCCGCGACTGCTGATCACATCGCCCCACGACAAGACAGGGCCGTCCTGCCGTATCGCTGCTGACTGACTACCACCGGCGGCGATGGCGCGTGCGTTCGCGACGATGATGACCTGCACCGGCGTCGTCTCATAGTACACCTGCGGGATGATGCTGCCCTCGCCGAGTTGATTCGAGTTATTCGCGCCCCACGCCCACACCGTGCCGTCGCCGCTCAATGCCAGACTGTGCCCGTCACCGGCCGAGATGGCGACGATGTTCGTCAGATTTAGCACCGGCACAGGCGTCGTGCGATTCGCGTTCGTGCCGTCGCCCAACTGCCCCACGGCGTTCGCGCCGCACGCGAGCAAGCTGCCGTCGGTGCGCAGGAAGAGCGAGAACGATGAACCGCTCGCCACGGCCCTGATACCACTCAGACTCAGCACGCGCGTCGGCGTCGTCTGCATGGGCGAGTTGTAACCCAACTGCCCGGCCGCGCCGTCGCCCCACGTCCAGACCGTGCCGTCCGTTTTGAGCGCGATGGTGTTACTCACACTCGCCGAGATAGCTTGCACGCCCGTGATGCCATTGATCTGCACGGGCGTCAACCGCTGTGTCGTCGTCCCATCGCCGAGTTGGCCGATGAGATTCAGCCCCCACGCCCAGACCGTGCCATCGCTCTTCAAAGCGACGCTATGTCCGCCGCCGGCCGCGACCGCCACGACGTTGCTCAAGCCCGACACTTGTACGGGCGTTAGCCGCTGCGTCGTTGTGCCGTCACCGAGTTGCCCGGCGTAATTTGCGCCCCAAGCCATGACCGTGCCGTTCGACTTCACGGCCAGACTGAAACCGCCGCCGCCCGCGACGCCGCGCACGCCCGACAGGTTGCGCACGTAACCGGGATTGCCGCGGTCTGTCGTCGTGCCATCGCCTAGCCCGCCGTAAGTGTTGCGCCCCCACGCCAGCACCTCGCCGCCCGGCGTGAGCGCGAGCGTATGCCCCCCGCCGGCACTAATGCTATCAACGCCCGTCAGTGGATTCTGATGCGTGAGCGCGCCTTGCGTCGAACTGGTGTAACTGTTGTCGAATGTGGTCGGCTCGTAGGTCGCGGCCGTCGCGGCCGCGACGTTGATATAGGAACTCTGGAATGCGCTCGTAGTTGTGACAACGATGGTGGCGGTAGCTGATGCGCCGCTCGCAATCGTCTCCAGATTCGCCGTCAACGTGCCCGTGCGCCCCGGCTCTGCGCCCGCGCATGCGCCTTGACTCGTCGTACAAGAGACGACGTTGGTGGACGCGATGGGCAACGTGTCGATCACTTTCACACCCGCCGCCGCGTCCGGCCCGTTGTTGGTCACCCGCACCGTATAGGTAATGTTCTGGCCCGCCAGCACAGGATTCGGCCGGTCGGTGACCGTCACCTTGAGATCGGCCTTCTTCGGCAGACGACGCAGCGTATAACTGACGACGCCCGCGTTCGTTAAATTGATCGGCGCGGCCGCGGCCGTATGCGTGCCGATGATGTACGGCTCCGGCTCGCCGCCACCAATTCCGACGACGGGCGCAACGTTCGTATTGCCGTCGCCGTAACGCTCGATGATCGTGCCGTCGCGGCGCAACTCGATCTCGAAGTTAACCGGCGTGCCGTCCGCGAACGTCACGCCCTGCCAGCGGAAGATGAGACGATTCTGATCGGGCTGCACGACGAAGACACCGCTATCGGCGCGGCGGCTCGCGCGTAGATCGAGATCGTCCCAGAGACCCGCGATCATGTTGCGTCCGCCGAGCGCTTGCATGAGGCTGAAAGGATCATCGTGCGGCGCTGTGCCGAAGTAGAGCGCGCCGTTAGTCGAGATATAGACGGACGAAGCGTAACGCTCGAAGAAGGGAAAGTTGAATGGCAGTTGATAGCTTGTGATGAAATCGTCGAACTGCATGTTAAGGCCCGCGCCGCCGGTCGAGAGCGCGGCGGGCGCATCCGTCGTCACGCTGTACGGGTCGGCTGCGGCCGGCGCATCCGCGACGCTCACGTTCGCGCCCGCCGTGTTGCCCGCGTTGTCCGTCATACGTAGGTTGAGCGTGCCCGTCGTGTGGCGGAACGGAATATTGACGGCTACTGTCTGCAAAGTGCCCGCGCCAGCCGGCCGCTGGATGGCGAGCGGAAAACGCGCGCCCATTGCGCCATCAGTGAAGAAGACTTCAGCGAGCGCGGCGCGGCCCGTGCTGCCGTCATCGCCCGTCGCCGTCCACGCGAGCGCGACCGTGCGCTCTAGTTGTGATGTGATGTGTAGATCGCCCGGCGCGGCCGGCGGCGTGCTGTCCACCTCTGTCGCGTTCGCCAATGCGCCGGCCGCGGAGACGCGCCGGCCCGTGATGGTCGTGCCATCAAGCGTCTGTGTCGGCTCGCCGCCGAACAGGAGCGCAGCGCGCAGACGCGCGACCGTAAAATCCTGATGCGCCGCCAGCACTAGCGCCGCCGCGCCCGCGACGTGCGGCGAGGCCATCGAAGTGCCGTCCAGATAACTGTAGGTGTTGCCCGGCGTGGTGCTCAAAACCTCGACGCCGGGCGCGCCCAAGTGTGCGGTGCGCAAACCGCGATTGCTGAAGCCGGCCAGATTGTTGCGACGGTCGAGCGCGGCGACCGAGATGATGTTCGGTAGATCATAAGTCGCCGGATAGGAAGGCACGATTGTGTTGTCTTCGCCCTCGTTGCCCGCCGCCGCGACGAAGAGAATGCCCGCATCATTGAGCGCGTTGATCGCATCAACTTCCGCCTGCGAATAACCGCCGCCGCCGTAAGAGTTGTTGGTCACGCGCACGTTCGCGCCCTGCGCGCCGCCGGTCGTGACGAAGCGTTCGCGCATCCATTTCGCGTAAGCCAAAGCGCGCACGAGATCGGCCGTCGAACCGCCGTCCGGGCCTAAGAACTTCAGCGACATCAAACTCACTTGCCAGTTGACGCCGGTGATACCGATGTTGTTGTTACCGCGCGCACCAATCGTGCCGGCGACGTGCGTGCCATGTTCATCCACACGCGAGCCGTCAGGGTTCGTGCCGGGGCCGTCATAGACGCTCGCATCGTTGTGGAAGAAGTCAAAGCCGTTCACATCGTCCACGTAGCCGTTGCCGTCATCATCCACGCCCGGCGCACCGTTGGCCTCGGCCGCGTTGCGCCAAACGTTCGGTTGCAAGTCCTGATGATTGACATCAATACCTTCGTCTATGACGGCGACGACTACGCTGTTGCTACCCGTCGTCGTATCCCACGCTTGCTCAGCGCGCATGTCCGCGCCCGTTGTGCCGTTCGCTTGGCCCGTGTTCTTCAAGCCCCACAACTCGCCGTAGCGCGTATCATTCGGCGTCGCCGATTTATGCCGTAGATAGTTCGGCTCGGCGTAGAGCACATCGGCGCGGGCGTTCAAGGCCGCAACGGCCTGCAAGGTCTCTGCGGGCGCAACGCGCGCGAGGCGCAGGCCCGCCACCACATCCGTCGCTGCGAGCCGCTCGATGCGGAGGGGCAACGCCGTGCCGCTCTCCGTGCTGAGCGTCAACGAGGCCGCCTGCTTCGCGGCCGTCTCACTACGAAACCGTACCAAAACTTCGCCCGGCACGAACTCGGCGCGCACGCCCTGTTTGGCGTTATGTGCGCCGGCAGCGTCTTGCCCGCCCGCATGCGAGCCGCGCGGCAGAAAGACGAAGCTAAGCAAAAGCGCGAGCGCGCACAGCGTCAGGGTACGCGCCACACGGCCGCGCAAAAATCTCTGTAGCAACAACGAGGAAGGCATAAGACGATTTTTCGGTACTACGATGATAGACGTTATTTGAGTTAAGCGCCTAGTTCGGACTGCTATAGACGGGTGCGCAATCTAACGCGGACGTAAAACGCACGCGGGCAGCGCGAAAGCCCCGGCAGACTACCCGGAGAGGCCGGCGCAGACCAGCGCAAAGGGTTGATTTTAGACGATAAACCGCCCGTCCGGTAAATCGGCCGGGAGTAAGACGCACGAAGCGGCTCTACGGCTGCTTGGGAGTTGGCGGATTTGTTGGCGCGTTGGTAGATTTTAATTTCAGTTTTTCGCGGATGAACTGCTCGGCTTCCGCCTCGACCAGTTCGCCGTTGACGACCCACGCTTTCTCCGTCAGCACGTCGCCGTCATGCTTCAGTTTCTTGGGCACGAGAAAGATGTTGTAGGGCGACCCCCACTTGCGCTTGTCGCCGGTCAGTTGCCGGTAACCGAAGTGCGTGGTCTTCTCGCGCTCGTCGCGCGCTTCCGATTCGATGACCACCGGATAAGTGACCGGGCTATCGTGAAAGAACATCTGCCGGTCAGACGGCGTGGCGTATTCGCTCACCGCGATCACATCGAAGCCGTAGGGCTTGTACTTGTCGTAGAGACGCGCGACGACCGGCGCTTCGTTGCGCCAGTTGTGACACCACGGCGCGAAATAGACGACGAGCGCGAGTTTCTTGTCCTGCGCCCATGCGCGCAGGTCAACCGGCGCGCCGTCGGTCGTCTGCTTGAACGTCCAATTCTTGTAATTGATCTTCTCTTCCTTGATCGGCGCGTACTCGTGGCTGTCGGCCTGCGCGAAGGCGGTCAAAGAAAGTGTGAGGATAAGCGTAATGAGAAAGAAAAACCTTGCCATCTTTGTACTCCTGGAATGAGTCTAACGATTAACTTGCGCTGCCTCTAAAGCCTAACATTCGTTTTCGTTCGAGACGCGCGCCGTCTTTAAGCCAAGCGACGCAAATCTCTCCTGATATTTCCGGGTTGACCCAGATAAGCCGCCTTAGCTCAACGATGCTACCGGCCGCAGTACCGAACAGCGCCCGTACTGTTTCATCAAGCGAAGCAATAACTCTATCCATGATCAGAGCCGCTTCGATCAGATGGTAATCCTTACGCACAGCCGCGCGCTCGGCGCTACGTGTCACGATTCTTTCAATCCTTACGCGCAAAGCTGTATCTGCGGGCACATCCTGAATCACTAGCTTACGCCGCGAGACCATCGCCCTGCGCCACGTGCGCGCGAAGGGGGACTGATGTCTATCCCATTCGTCCTTTAGCTGCGGCGTTAAGCTTGCGCGATAAGAGATATCCAAGACCACTTGCAGGAACTCGCGACAGTTCCTAGACCGCGCGGAGGTCGCATCAATCTTGCCGGCAGCAAGAGCCACGGAAGCGTCAATGACGAGACACTTTGACGCCCCCTTCGGCATGCTAGTTCACCCTCAAATGCGCTTCCGCAGCATTCAAATATCGGTTCTCAGCCTCCAACATCACGTCCGCGAAATCCTCCGGCCAATCCCCGAACGCGCCCGCCTCATCCAAATCTTTGCTGGTGATCTCCGTCCTGCCATTACGCCGCTCAAACCAGTGCAGCTTAACTAACTCCGGCGCAAGCTTGCCCTCCGCCACGAGCGTCTGAATGCCGAGACTCAACAACGAGCTATGCGTCTCCGCGACCACCCGCACGCCCCGCTTCGCCGCATTCGCCAAGACCTGCGCCATCGCCGTCTGCGCACGCGGGTGCAAGTGAATCTCCGGCTGCTCGATATAAACTAACTGCCCCGGTTTCGCGACTTGGAGCGCAACGAGCACCGGCAACGTTTGCGACACGCCCACGCCCACGTCCGCGATGCTAACCATATCGCTCGCGCCGGTCTTTGAGGACTTAGGCAATCGCCCGACACGTAGCTCAACTTGAACGTCGTTAATTGGCTCAGCCGTCACTTTCCAAGTCAGGCCGAGCGCGTTTAACTCTTGCCCAAGTTTTTCGAGCTTGCTGTTAGCTCTTTCTGCTTGCCACTGCGCGATTACACTGGCGGTATAATTCTCAAATGTGCCGGGGAAAGTTGAGCCAGCAGCAGCCATAACATAAGTTCGCTCTGGATTTCCCCTTAAGCCGGGTAAATGGATCAACTGGCGGATATGCGGCTCCAAACTTTGCATTTGCAATGGTAAGTCAAATCCCGACAATTCAAGTGTGCCATCGTCTTGTTCTAGTGCAAAAATTAATTCATAAAAACACCGTCTACGCTCAACCAGCCAGCGATAATTACTTCCCGCGAAACCATCATCACGTACAACAGACTGTATATTACTTGGCAAAGGGACAGCCAAAATTTCATCATGCGTCATATTGAGCCGAAGCTCGTATGTTCCATCTTCATCGGAAGAAACTACTCTTTGCACCTCAAGCGCTTTGTTTAATTGCTTCTCAAAAAAAAGTGTAAAGAGCGCACTTTCATTTAATTCCACTCCTACGTTGAAATCAGCAACATGTTTGCCCTTACCTTTGTAGGACAGAAACTGGTTGGCAGAAGTGAAGCTTACATTCGGGCCGTCAAGCCGGAGCGCGCCGGGGTCGTAGCTCGCCTCAAGTGTCTGTTTGAGAAGAAGGAGCGGTTGCATCATGCTGGACTTGCCTGAGCTGTTCGTGCCAGCAAGAATAGTGAGGGGTCTGATCTCAATGCTCTGCTCTTGGCTAATGGATTTATAGCCAGAGACAGTAATCCTCGTAATCCCTTCCTGTGCTGGCGCAGAACCGTTCTTTGTTTGAGAGCTTGCTTTAGTCATATCACTTGCTCTGTGCTACTGACTCATCAAGCAATTGTTTGACGATGGCCTCGAAGGTGGCGCGATCCTTTTCGCCGATGAAGCGTTGGCGAATGTGGCCGGCGCGGTCGAGGATGAAGGTGGCGGGGCGGCCCGGCCCCGTCTTGAACTGTGCGGGCGCATCGTCGCCGCTCAATAAGACTGTGTAGTCCTGCTTGATCTCTTTCTGAAACTCGCGCACCTGCGCCACATCGTCGTGCGAGCTAATGCCGACCACACTAAAGCCGCGCGCTTCATAGGTGCGTTGCAGTTCGTTGAAGTCGGGAATCTCCGCGCGACAGGGCAGACACCATGTCGCCCAGAAGTTCACCAGCACGACGCGCCCGCGCAGAGAGGACATGCGGAACGCACCGCCATCGAGCGTCTTCATTTCGACATCGGGCGCGAGGTCGAACGACGCGACCGCATTGGTCGTCTGTGACGCCGCAACCGCAGGTTGGTTTCGTTGCGCCCAGCGATTAACGACGGCCTCCATACTCGGTAGAAACGTCGCCGCGCTCGCCAGCCGCGTGATCGTGTTCGTGGCGATCAGCAGCCCGATGACGATGAGCAACGCGCCCGACGCGACTTCGACCTTATGCAGATGGCGACGGAATTTGCCGTAGAAGCCGAGGAATTGGTTAATGGCTAGACCAGTGACGAGAAACGGGACGGCAAGACCGATGGCGTAGAAGGCCGAGAGGAAGAGACCGCTGCGCCAGCCGCCGCTCGTCGCCGCGAGACCGAGTATGCCGCCGAGGATCGGGCCGATGCAGGGCGTCCAACCGGCGGCAAAGGCGAGACCGAGTGTGAACGAACCCAACATGCCGCGCGGTTTCTCGTCCGAGAACTTGCGCGTGTCGCGATAGAGCGCGCCGATCTTCAGCACGCCCATCAACTGCAAACCGAACGCGATGATGATCACGCCGCCGCCGATGCGCACCCAGCGATTCGACGTGATGGCCGCACCGACCGCGCCCGCCGCCGCGCCCAACAGCAAAAAGATGAGCGACAGCCCCGCGTTGAACGCCAGCGAGTTCAGCATCACCGCGCGCCGCGCCATCGCCCGCGCATCGCTCGTGCCCTTCAGATGCTCGACGCTCACGCCCGAAATCAGCGAGATGTAACCGGGCACGAGCGGCAGCACACACGGGCTGAGAAACGACGCCAGCCCGCCGACGAATGCGATCAAGATCGTGAAAAAACTCAAGCCTTCCATATACACCCAACTTTACAACGAACCGCGCGCCGAAGCACGTGCTACGGACGCTAACCTCAACCGCGTCGCCGCCTGCGCCATAGCGCGACGTTCAGATAGATGCCGGAGAGCGCGGAAAGTGTCGCCAGCGTCGCGCACAAGATGAGTAGCGGCACTTGCCCTGCGCCCGCGAAGAAATAGAAGTGCGCCTGCCGGAAGTAGCGCGTGCGCGCGTCCGGCGGCGGCGTCTTAACCACCGCACCATTCTCGGCATCGATCAGTAACGAGTCCGCGCCCATGCCGCCGATGGCTTGATAGACAGGCCGCCCGTCGCGCATGACGAGCGTCAACGCCGTCGCCGGCAAATGACGACCGGCAAACTCGTCGGCCCGCTTTAAGGCTTCCGACGCGCTCACGCGCACGCGCGCCGCATCGATCACTTGCACCTCGCCGCCTTCGACCGCGTTCGGCCACGCATAGAGCAACCCGCTCGTCGCCCACGCCAGCACGGGCACGGCGACGACGAGACCGAGCCACGTGTGCGCACGATAGATAAATCTGGCGGTCATCTTTTCCAGTTGTACTGGTTGCGCTCGAAATATTCCGTTGTGCCTTCGTACTTCACTTCCTTCTTAATGGAGAAACTGTTGCTGCTTAACAGGTACGTGTAGCGAAAGGTGGCCTGCTTATCATTATCCGGCCCCGTCTTCTCGGTCACTATTTTGAGCGTATGATCCGGCAATAGGGTTCGTTCGAGCACGGCTTCCCCGCTCAGCGTGCGGCCATCGGGCGCAAGCGTGACCGTCTCCCGCCCGTTCGCCTGCGGCTCGTCCGGATATTGCATTTCAAACATCCATGAGCGTGCGTCTTGCGCCGTCGGCGTCACGGTCAAGTTCGCAGGAATTGAGACCTGCTTTTTACTTTTGTAATCCAAGTAGGTGAGCGTGCCTTTCCACTGCGCGCCGGTTAATTGCTGCAAGTCGGCCGCGGTGATCTTGGCCGGTTGCTGGCTCGCTAAACCGAACAGAGACGAGACCGTTAACAAAGCGCAGATGAAAATGTTCATAGTTTAACCTTTCGCTGCTGACGTGTTGGGCTGCGCCGTTATGGCCATGCAGCCTGTTGTAGCACGATGCGATAGCCGTCCGCGTCCTCGAACGTTTTGCCCCGCACATCCCAATAAGGGTTGTACGCTGCGACCGGCTGATAGCCACCCGCGATCATGCGCGCGACTGCGCGCTGCCACGCACTCGACTCCGGCAAATAGAAGACCAATAAATTCTCTCTGGTCGGCGCGCGGCCCACCTGATGACCACGCTGCTGCGTAAATTCCAGATGATATGCCAGCCCCTTATGACCGAGCATGACGCCATCAAACCCATCGTGGTCGGCGAACGAGCCAATGACCTCGAAGCCCAACCCGTCGCGGTAGAAGCTGATGATTGCCGCGAGATTATCTGTCGGCCGCGCGATGCGAAGATGGGCTTGCGCAATGGCGCTCATAATTCCGTTTATCCTAAATCGAAGCACATAAGCACGGTACAGAAAGCGAAAAACATTTAGCCACGAAAGCACACGAACCAACACGAACATGCGGCTGTTTTGCTTCGTGCTAGTTCGTGCGGTTTCGTGGATAGCTTTCCATCTTGTCCCAATCTTTCGTGACTTGATTTAGCGCGGCAATGTGCGGGCGCGTTTATTGCTCGGCTAAGAGTTGCTTGATTGCTTTGCTTAAGGCGTCGTCGCTGATCTCGCTTGCGCCGACGGTGATGAAGCGGAGGTGGCCTTTGCGGTCAATCAGCACGGCGGTCGGGATGCTGCGCACGCCGTAGCGTAGTTCGTTCGCGCCGTCCGGATCGACGGCGAAGCCGTAAGGCAGGCGCATCTCTTGCTTGAACTGGCGCAGGTAGCCAAGCTCTTCGCCGGGCGTGAGCGGCGCGTTGCGCACGCGCCCGTAGAGTTGCGTTATGCCGATGACCACCAAGCCCTTGTCTTTGAACCGCTCGTGCAGCGTCTTCAACTTCGGCATCGTCAGCCGACATGGGCCGCACCACGTCGCCCAGAAGTCCAACAACACGACTTGCCCGCGCAGGGCGGCGAGCGTCGTCGGCTCATGATCGATCCAATCGGTGATGCCATCAATCTCCGGCGCATACGTCGCGCTCGTCGCGCTCGCGGCGAAGGCTTGCCCCGCGGCGTCCGCGTGCCCCTGGGCGACGAGCAGATCGAGTGCGTCGTCATAGACGTGCGCGGACGGCAAGGTCAGGCCCAACTGCAACAGCTCTGCGAGCAGGGCCGTCGCTTCCGCCTCATGCTTCTGTTTGAGTTTGAACTGCACGAGCGCGATGCCGGTGTTGCCGATGAGTTTGGCGCGCAGGGCCGCATCGCCAAGTTTCACCTGCGGGTCTTTCACCAGCGCGTAAGCGGTGGCGGCGTGGGCGGCAGCCGGCTCAAGCTGTTTGTCTTGATAGTAGCCGTTGCTGAGCGCGTTGTGCAGGCGGAATAGCTCAAGCGGCGTCTGCGGCTGGGCTTGCGCATAGGCGACGAGCATCGCTTCCGCTTCGGCGAACCGACGCACGCTTGCGGCCTGTGTGCCGATGACGAGGCGCGCGTGCTGCAAGAATTCTTTGTTTGTGTCCGATGGCTCGGTGAGGAAGCGGCGCAACGACGGCATCCCTGTTTCAGACTGGCCCGCGAGGATGTAGAGCAGCCCTAAATAATAATTATCTGTCCCTTGCAACGGCCCGCGCGCGACAAGCTGCGCCGCATGCTGCATCGCCAACGCGCGCTGCTGCTCGTTAACCTGCGCTTCGAGCAGCGCGTTATAAGGCACTTTGTTACGCTTGAACTCGGCGAACTTCTGCTCAGCGTAACCGGCCGCATCCGCATAAAGCGTCGCCGCATCTTTCGGCACAGTCGCAGGCGGCTGCACCGTCGCAGCCGGCGCGTTTGTCGTCGGCGCATCTTTCTGCGCGCCCGTCTGCGCAGACAGCGGCGACACGACACACAGGCTCAAACTCACCGCGCCGATCAACAGAGAAGACTTTTTCATCGCCTACTTAAGCACCGCTTGCTTGTCTCACTGCCCGCTCATGGCCGGCGCGTCCGGTTCGGCCAATAGCCTCTCGATCATCTGTCCGATCTCGCTCATGTCGGTCTGGGTTGCGCCGACGCTGATGAAGCGGACGCGCCCGCGTTTATCGATCAAGACGGCGGTCGGGATGGTCGTGACATTGTAGCGCGCGGAGGTCGCGCCCGTGCCGTCCACGCCGACCGCGTAGCTCATCCCTTCGGCGCGCTTGAATCGGCGCAGCAGAGACAGTTCGCCGTTCGCCGACTGCGCACGCCCGTTCACGCGGCCGTGATATTGCGTCAACGCTAAGATCGTCAAGCCGCGATTTTTATAACGCGCCTGCCACTCGTTCATGTAGGGCAGCGCGACGCGACAGGGTGTACACCACGTCGCCCAGAAGTCGAGCAGCACGACGCGCCCGCGTAAAGCGGCGAGCGTCGTCGGCTTTTGCTCAAGCCAATCGCGGACGAAAATCTCCGGCGCGCTCGCGGCGGCCAACGGCCCGCGCAAGATTGCATCATCGGGTGCGGTCATCAAGTTCGTCAGCGGCACGATGCGCTCTTGCAAGATCGTGGCGCGGCGATAGAGATCGGCCGAAGGCAACGCGACGGCGAGTTTGCGTAGCACTTGCAATGCGCCGAGCGCCGCGCCGGTCTGTTTGTATTCGAGCTCGAGATCAGTGAGATAAGCGGCGGCTTGATAGAACAGATCGTCGCGCGTGCGCGCGGCCAACGGCTGGCGCAAGTGCCATTGCTGCACGGCGGTGAATGCGGCCTGCGCGTGCAGCACCGCTTCGTCGTAATGCTTGCGCGTGCGATAGCCGTTGGCGAGCGCCTGTTCGAGTTGATAATGACGCGCCCAGTCGAGCGGCTGCTCGTGCGTGAGATAGTCGTTCAGCACGCGCTCGGCATTGGGGAATTGCCCCGCCCGCGCCGTCTGCAACGCGATATGAAAACGCGCGGTCTGCGCCTCCTCCGGCGCAGTCTCCGCATGATCTTTCAGCCAACGGCGCAGCGTCTTGATCGCGCTCTCCGACTGATCCGCCAGACTATAGAGTTGACCGAGATAGAGAACGTCCGCGCCCGCGAGCGGCTCGCGCGCGGCGATTGTGGCGGCGTAACGCGCGGCGAGCGTGCGCTGTTCCTGCGCGAGTTGCGCGCTGAGATTCGTGTTATAAGCGCGCCCCGCCTGTTCCAGTTCTGCGTAACGACGTTGCGCGTAACCCGCTGCTTCTACGTAGAGTGCGGCCGCATTCGTGCGCGCGTCGCCGTTGGCAGCGCGGACGGCGTTAACTGAATCGGTTTGCGCGTGCGTGCTTGCTGATGCGCAGAGCGCGAGCAGTGCGCCGAGCGCGCACGCCAGACTCTTCGGGGGATGCTTCATGGGGATGATCAGTTCCTCTATTTACTGGCCGACGCAGACAGGTTGTTGCTGGGGCATGGGCGAGAAGGGAGCAAGCGCCCGTGGGATATTGTGCGTGATGATCAGTTCGGCAAGCAAGTCGGCGGTGCTAGGCGCGAGCAAGATGCCGTTGCGATAGTGGCCCGTGGCGAAGAAGAGGTTGGGCACGTCCGCCGTTGCGCCCAGCACAGGCCAATCGCGCGGCGCGACGCGCGGGCGCAACCCCGCCCATGCATCAACGAGCGGCAACGCGCCGACGGCCGGCGCAATCTCCAGCGCGTGTTTAGTGATCGCGTGTAGGCCTGCGGCCGTCACGACTTGCTCGAAGCCTGCTTGCTCCGAAGTCGAGCCAGCGAGCAGACGACCGTCACGGCGCGGCACGAGATAGCCGCGCGGGCCGTAGATGACGTGGCGGACGAACGCCGGGCGCGCAGTGAAGCACAGCATCTGCCCGCGCACCGGCTCGACGCGCGGCCCGCTATAGCCTTGCCCCGCGCTGACGGGCGCAAACTCAATTGGCACGAGCGACGACCACGCGCCGCACGCGACGACGACCGCGCCCGCGTTAATTGGGCCGCGTGCCGTCTCGACCCCGCATGCGCGCTCGCCCGCGACGCGCACCGCAGTCGCTGCCGTATGCTCAAAGATGCGCACGCCGTAAACCACTGCGGCGCGTTTGAGCGCGGCGATGAGTTGCCGATTCTCCACCTGCCCGTCGTGCGGAAATCTAAGCGCGGACTGCACCTGCATTGATAGTTGCGGCTCAAGCGCACGCGCCTCGTCGCCGCTCAGATGCTCGACCGCGAGACCCGCGCCCCGCTGCCATTCATAACGCCGCGCCAGCTCCGCCGCTTCCCTGTCATCAAAGGCCAGATAGAGCGTGCCCGTGCGGTCAAGCTCGATGTCAATGCCGGTCTCGGCCAACAACTCTGCGGCGAAGGACGGATAAGCGTCGCGGCTCGCGCACGCAAATTCAAAGAACGGATCGGCCGCATCAGCCTCGGCCTGCGGCGCGAGCATCCCACCCGCCGCCCACGAAGCCTCCGCGCCCAACGCGCCACGCTCAATTAGCACCACGCTCACGCCCCGCCGCGCCAAGGCACGCGCCAACGCAAGACCCACCACGCCGCCGCCCACCACACACACGTCCGCGCTCTCTGGCAACTCGCTCACGTTCATTCTCACATCAACTTGCGGTATGATTGCGCCCAAACAAAAACGTCAGTTGTTCGTCGTCAGTGGTCAGTCGTTACTGCTGCGCGTGTGCGAAGCTGAAAGTGCGGCTTGCATGATTGACAACGAAGACAACGGACAACTGACCACTGACAACGGACGAACAAACATGGCGCATACTATCACACTCATTCCGGGCGACGGCATCGGGCCGGAGGTCAGCGCACAGGTGGTGCGCATCATCGAAGCGGCGGGCGTTGAAGTCGCATGGGAGACGCACTACGCGGGCGCGCAAGCGTTGGAAAGACAGGGCGACACACTGCCGCAGGAGTTGCTCGATTCGATCCTGCGCAACAAGGTCGCGCTCAAGGGGCCGATCACGACGCCCATCGGCAAAGGCTTCACCTCAGTCAACGTCGGCCTGCGCAAAGCGCTCGATCTCTATGCGAACCTGCGCCCCGTGCGCGCGTTGCCTAACGTGCCGTGCCGCTACCCCGAGCTCAATCTCGTCGTCGTGCGCGAGAACACGGAAGACCTCTACAGCGGCATCGAACATGTCGTCGTGCCCGGCGTCGTCGAGAGCATCAAGATCATCACAGAGAAGGCTTCGACGCGCATCGCGCGCTATGCCTTCGAGTATTCCACGCGCGAGGGACGCAAGAAGGTGACGGCCGTGCATAAGGCCAACATCATGAAACTCTCCGACGGTCTCTTCCTCGACTGCTTCCGCAACGTGGCCAAAGATTTCCCGGCCATCGCCGCCGACGACAAGATCGTGGACAACGCCTGCATGCAACTCGTCATGCGCCCCGAACAGTTCGACGTGATGCTCCTCGAAAATCTCTACGGCGACATCGTCTCCGATCTGTGCGCGGGTCTCGTCGGCGGACTCGGTCTCGTGCCCGGCGCGAACATCGGCGAGCGCGGCGCGGTCTTCGAGGCCGTCCACGGCTCTGCCCCCGACATCGCCGGGCAAGGAATCGCCAACCCGACCGCCCTCCTCCAATCCGGCATCATGATGCTCCGCCACTTAGGCGAGCGCGAAGCGGCCGAACGCATCGAGAACGCCATGTTTAAAGTCTTCCGTGAGGGCAACGTCCGCACCCGCGACATCGGCGGCACGGCCAAGACTTCGGAGTTCGCCCGCGCTATCATCGAGGCGTTCTAACGAGTCGAGAGCTATATGAGCAAATTGCTTCCCGACGATAAGGCTTATGCCACCAACGAAAAACTCGCTCCATTGGTGCGAGAAATTAAGCCCTTGCTGCCGTCGTGCCCTGAACGAGGATTAACGAGTCTGCACGCGCCATCATCGCTACTCTATAAGGGCATTGAAGGATGATTCTGATTTGAATCCTTGCGCGGTCTCCGGCGCAAGTCGAGTATAATGACCGGGCGGAATGTAGTTTTAGTAATGAGCGCGTCCTGTTAGACCGCTTGCTGCGATGAAGGGTAACAGCGAAGAGTAGGAATTATGACCGCAGTGCTTAATCCAACCGAACAGAGAGTCATCATCGAGCATGTCAGTTGGCAGACATATGAGCGGTTGCTGGCCGACCTTGCTGACCGGAGCGCGCCGCGCCTGACCTATGATTGCGGTAACCTTGAAATCATGAGTCCCACCCCCAGACATGAAGAACTCAATCGTAATCTCGCGCTGATGGTCACCATTCTCGCGGCGGCGCTTGGTCTCGATGTGCGCAATCTCGGCTCAACCACTTTCCGGCGGCAAGACATCAAGCGCGGCTTCGAGCCTGACTCCTGTTTCTACATCGAACATGAAGCTGCGGTCAGGGGTAAAGCGAGGATCAACTTGAGCCACGACCCGCCCCCGGATTTGGTGATTGAGATCGACATCACGAGCGGCTCGCTCGATAAGTTTCCCATCTACGGGCAAGTCGGCGTCCCCGAAATCTGGCGCTACGACAGTCACCGCCTAACCATCTTCCATCTCTTAAACGACCAGTATCAGGCGCGCGAATCGAGCCGTGCCTTTCGTGCAATTAAAGCCGCAGACTTAACCCAACTACTACAAGCAAGCCTCAGCCAGCCAAGCACACAATGGCTCAGCTCATTACAAGACTGGGCCAACGGGCAAAAGTCTGGCCGCCTTTAAAGCTGTTAAATTCTAAGGTACGCACCCGCGACATCGGCGGCACGGCCAAGACCTCAGAGTTTGCCCGCGCCATCATTGAGGCGTTTTGA
Organism: Acidobacteriota bacterium; assembly: GCA_031359515.1. Classification (GTDB taxonomy): domain Bacteria; phylum Acidobacteriota; class Blastocatellia; order Pyrinomonadales; family Pyrinomonadaceae; genus QHXQ01. The sequence goes on from JANMAD010000356.1 coordinate 18,649, forward strand.
TTTGCGGCGGCCGAATCTTTGCTGCCATCGTGCTGTGTTAGAATTAGCGTGGAGAAAAATTTTATGAGCAGCCTGAAGCAAACTGATGTGGCTAACGATACGCTGATTGAGCAAGGTCAGCGCATCTACGATGAGCGTTTACGCGCACAACTCGAACCAACGCAGACCGGGCGTTTCGTCGCCATCGAACCTGTCACCGGGCGCTACTTTCTCGGCGATACGGACACGGCCGCGCTCTTGGCCGCGCGGGCAACTATGCCCGACAGTCTCTTCTACCTGATGCGCGTCGGGCAACAGACGGCGCACACCGTTGGCGGCCATGTCGCAAGAGTCGGGTAGCGTCACACCTTCCCACGAGGCGGCGACTACACTTTGGCTTACAATAAGCACAAGGGAGCGCAAGTGTTATGACCATTTCCATCGAAGCGATTTACGAGGCCGGCGTGCTCAAGCCCCTCGCGCCGTTGCCTGCCCTTAAGGAACATGAGCGGGTGCGGATTACGCTTGAGCCGTTGAGCACTATCGCGGAACAGCGCAAGGAGCGACTCCGCATCGATCCGCAGATCGCCAGAGAGATCGCAGACGGCCACGAGTACGACTCAGTGGAAAGTTAGCGTGATGTTGCTGAAGGATATGCCGGCTGGCGCGCTCTGCTTTATAGACGCAACGATCTTCTATTATCACATCGTCAACTCGCCGCCACTTTCCGACGACTGCTCCGATTTCTTAGCGCGCGTGGAACAGGGGCAGATCGCTGGTGTGACCTCCGGCGCTGTTTTAGCCGAAGCCACGCACAAGGTAATGCTCGCCGAAATTGTGGCGCGACATGGGGTGGAGCGGAAAGGATTAGTCGCGCGCCTCAAACGGCACTCGGAACTGCTTGACGGACTCACAGAACATAAGAAAGTAGCAGCCACCGCGCACAGCTTAGGTTTAGCTGTGGAGCCAGTCACTTTCGCTCTACTGGCGCGGGCCGCAGACCTATCAACGCAATTACGCCTATTGACCAATGATGCGCTGACGGTCGCCTTGATGGAGCAGCTTGGCGTGACAAACATGGCCACCAATGACGACGATTTCGATGCCGTCAGCGCGTGCAAAGTTTTCAAACCCACCCGCGCTTGATGAGCGCTCAATAATTATCCAGCAACAAACGGGTCTCGCTCCGCTCCGGCTGGTCACTCCCGTCGTCAAAGAAGACCAGATTCGTGTGACTACCTTGCCCGGCGCGAACCTATGCCGGTCGAGTTTTGTCGCAGCGATCAGCACGGACTCCTGAGCTTGAATAAGGCGCAAGGTGGCAGCAGATAAATTGCTGCCGTCGGGTTTGACAGCACCCGCGCTACAGGCATGCTTTATGAACTCCGTCGAGTACAAGCTGCGCTTTGGCCAGCTGTAGCTTCATACTTACGGCCGGGAACAAAATGTAGCTGCGACATCGGCGGCACGGCCAAGACCTCGGAGTTCGCCCGCGCGCTCATCGAGGCGTTCGCTGATCGTGCGGCCAATGCAGATTCCCAGGCGTAAGAGTTATGCGCCAGACCAACCAAAACGACGGTTAAGTCATCTACTTTGCTGGCTTGACCGTCGTTAGTGCTATCAATTAGATTATTTTCTCTCCCGTGACCGGCGCGCTTGGCGCTCGTGGAGTTTTGCCGCTGAGTTGTTTTGCAGTTCGCGCCCGGTTTGTGGCCCGCCCGTGTAACCTGCGCCGGCAATGCTGGAACAGCATATCGGCGTGCGTTTCGGTAGGTGGTCTGAGCGCACCAGCCGTTTTTACGTCGCGTGCGTGTTGCGCATGAACGCGACGGGTGCGCCGCCGCCAGATTAGCGCGCGGATTGGCCGCGCCGACGCATCATAGTACGCACGTAAACCCTCGCGCGTGTGGCGGCGTCCATGCCGGCCCCTTGCGCACAAACGTTAGACTTTGGCTTTGTAAAGGTAAGAGGCTTACACATGAATTTGACGAAACATCGCAGCGTGCGCCGCCGGACGCTTCAGCGCGTCGCATTACTAACGCTCGCTTGCATGGTCGCCCTGGCCGGCAGCAACTTTAAATTTGACGGCGGTCGCGCCGGTGCGGCAACGAAACAGCAGGGCACGAAGCTACCCTCGCCGATGCGCAAAGCGCCCCCCGTCGAGACCGCGCAGGGCAACAAACCAGGCAAGGACGCGAAGTCGCTGATGGTTGTGCCGGCTTCCACCTCGTGCCCGAACAAGGTGGCGATCAGTCCGGGGCAGACCCTCAACGGCGCACTCGTCGGCACTGATTGCGGCATCGGCGACGGCTCTTTCTACGATGAGTACACTTTCAGCGCCGCCGCAGGTCAGCAAGTATCCGTCTCAATGTCCTCAAACGACTTCGACACCTATCTGTTCCTACTCAAGCCGAGCGAGCCGTTTCCGACGGCGGCGACGTTTCAGAACGATGATGGTGGCATCGGCGGTATTGGCACATTCGGGAACCCGAACACGAACTCGCGCATCCCTGCGACCAGCGGCATGATTACGTTGCCGGAGACCGGCACGTACTCTATCCTCGCTAACTCGTTCGCCGCTGGTGCAGTCGGCAACTACACTGTCACGCTCACCTTCGGCAGCACGGGCGGCACGATCTGTCCGCCCAACCCGACGCCTATCGCGAATGGGCAGACGTTGAACGGCTCGTTAGTCACCGGCGACTGTACGCTGCAAGACGGCACCTTCTACGATACCTATTCATTCAGCGCGACGGCCGGGCAGCAGGTCACGATCACGATGACGGGGACAGGGGCGACGCCGGTGGATGCTTATCTGATCCTGCTCGCGCCCGACACCGATGACCTCGCCGAAGACGACAACAGCGGCGGCGGCACAAACGCGCGCATCCCCGCCACCGGGGGCTTCGCCGCACTGCCGCAGACCGGCACATACACGATCTTCGCTAACTCATCGGCCGCTGGTCAGACCGGCACTTACTCGATCAGTCTGAGCGTCTCGGCCACGAACTGCCCATCCACGGCGATCAACATCGGGCAGACCGTCAACGGCTCGCTGGCCACCACAGATTGTCGCCTGCCGTTCGATGGCTCGTTCCTCGACGCTTACACTTTCAACGGCACGGCGGGACAGCAGATCGCGGTCACGATGACCTCAACCGCGCCGGGCTTCGATCCGTTCCTCTTCCTGCTCTCGCCCACCGGCTCTGGGCTTATTGGTGACGACAACAGCGGCGGCGGCACGAACGCGCGTATCCCCGGCCCGACCGGCTTCTTCGCGCTGCCCAGCACGGGCACGTACACCATTCTCGCCAACTCGGCGGCAGCGAATCAGACCGGCGCTTACACGCTCGCGCTCTCGCTGATGCCGACTAATTGCACCTACACACTCGCGTCGGCGAGCCGCAACGTGGCCGCGACGGCCGGCACTTTCAGCGTCGGCGTCACCACGCAGGCAGGCTGTACGTTGACTACCGCGCAAGTCACGAGCAACGCGAGTTGGCTCACGGTCAACTCGGCGAGCGCGGACGCCAATGGCGCAGGCACGGTCAGCTACACGGTCGCGGCCAACACGACCGGAGCCGTGCGCACCGGCACGTTGACCATCGCCGGGCAGACTTATACCGTCACGCAGGACGCCAATTGCACCTACGCGATCTATCCGACCCTCCGCCCCTTCCGCGCCGACGGCGGCACACAAGGCCGCTTGACGGTCGTCACTAACGCCGGCTCTTGCCCGTGGACGGCGGCGAGCGATGCGCCGTGGCTTACGATCACAGCGGGCGCGACGGGCACAGGCACGGGCCGCGTCCGCTACAACGTCGCGCAGAACACCGGCGCGGCGACGCGCATCGGGCACATCACCATCAACTCCGGCAGCACCAACCCCGTCACTCACACCGTCACGCAGACGGCCGTGGGCACGACGCCGATGGTGCAATTCAGCGCGCCCACCTACACTGTCGCAGAGAACGATCCGACCAACTCCGCGACCATCACCGTCACGCGCTTGGGCGATGCGACGGGCGCGGCCACGGTCGAATACTCCAGCGTAGATGATCCGGCCGCCGTCCCGTGCGATCCGACGGTCACCAACAACGGGCAGCCGTTCCCGCAAGGCAAGGCTTACGCGCGCTGCGATTACGCGACCACGGTGGACACGCTCACGTTCGCGCCGAATGAGACCACCAAGACGTTCACCATTCCGCTCATCAATGATGTCCACGTCGAAGGCAACGAGACATTTCAGGTACAGTTGGCGAACGCGGAAGGCGCGACGCTCGGCACGCAGACGAGCGCGACCATCACGCTCACGGACAACGACACCGTGCCGTCAACGACCAATCCGATCAAGACGACGAACTTCTTCGTGCGCCAGCAATATCTCGACTTCCTCTCGCGCGAGCCTGATCCGGGCGGCTTCGCCGCTTGGCGCAACCTGCTGAACGGTTGCCCGAATGTGAACAACGTCGATGCGAACACCCCTTCGGCCGGCTGCGACCGCATTCTG